>NZ_JBEZJP010000023.1:0-37314 GCF_040653175.1 Actinomadura sp. NPDC048032 | reverse complement strand
ACGAGCCTTCCCTGCGGGTCATCCTCGCCAACGGTGGCGTGCACGACGGGCGTGCCCGCGGCTGGTCGCGCCAGCTCTGGTCGCCCATCTCGTAGACGTAGCAGTAGTCGCAGGCCAGGTTGCAGCGGCTGTGGATCTTGAGGATGAACTCCCGGAAGGGCAGCGCCTCCCGCGGCGCGGGCGGGCTCACGCGACCGGGCCCGGCAGGTCGCGGACCGTCCGCAGGCAGCCGGGCAGCGGCCCGTTGGCGGCGACCCAGCGCGCGCGGTGCGCGGTGGACCGCTCCGCCGCCAGCGCGGCGGCCGGCCCCGGGACCGGCTCGGCGCGCCACTGGTCCAGCACGTGCCGCATCCCCTGGACGAACCGCACGGTGAGCGCGGGCAGGCGGTCGTGCGAGCAGAGCTGGACGAGCCCGAGCCGCACCGCTCCCCGCCAGTGCGCGTACTCCAGGTGCGCCGCGAGCGCGCGCTCGCCCCGCTCCAGCCAGCGCTGCCGCCGCCAGAACCGCGCGACGCCGAGGAAGGCGTACGTGCCGTGCAGCAGGCCGGAGAACGGCCTCGGGTCGGGGCGCCAGGGCGCGTAGTACCGGCGGTCGTCGTCGCCGGGCAGCAGCCTCACCGCGTCCATGATCGCCGCCAGCTTGCCGTGCTGGGCCTCGTGGACGAGCGTGACCGCGAGCTGCGTCGGGTCCACCGGCAGGGACAGCGCCACGCAGCCGAAGTGCTCCCGCGAGGTGGCGCTGCGGAAATCGTCGCCGGCGGACCGCAGGGGCGTGAGCGTGGACACCGTGCCGGAGAGCTCGCGCGCGCTGGAGCGGTGGTGGCGCGACAGCAGGTCCCAGCTCTCGCCGAGCGTGCGCTCCAGCTCGGCCGCGGCCGCCTCGGAGAGGCGCTCGGCCGCGGCGGACGACGCGCGGGGGAAGCGGAACGGGTCCACATCGTCGAGGAGGAGCGCGAACTCGGTTCTCCCGCCGGACCGGGCGCGGAGGGTGCGCAGCCCCCGCCAGCCCGGCGCGTCAGGGGCGGCGTCGATGGGGATCGGTGAGCTCGTCCGCCCGGCGGTGGCGACCGCCTTCCGGCCGTCATGGACGATCCGCACGGTATCGGCGCCTTCGGGGGCGGTGAGGACGCCCACCGACGGCAGGGTGACCACGCCGTGGGAGACGGGAACGGCGAACGTCCCCGTACAGCGTCCGCGCACCGCCGCCGCAGCGGCCAGCCCCGCGAGCTGCGCGGGGCGCACGCCGGGCGGGTCGCCGTGCGGGGCGCCGCCCAGGACGCGCAGCGCGTGCAGGCCCCACCCGCCGGTCGAGGGGTGCGTGATGACGGCCGCGGCGGCGTCAGGGGCGCGCCGCTTCAGCTCCATCAGCTGCTCGAAGCCGTTCCGGGCCGCCGCGGCCTCCGGATGGCCGGTCCGCCGGGCGGCGTCCACCACCGAGCGCAGCAGCAGCAGGTTCCGGCTGTGCTGGATCGCTCCCAGCGATTCGATCGCACCGGACGTGGCCATTCCCGCGGCGAGCGAGTCGAAATCGGCGCCGGAAAAGGAGTGATTCATCAACGTCATAAAGCCCGGCCTTCCGCCGAACGTCCAATCACCAGCATTTTAGGCCGCATACCGTGATCGTTAAACGTCGCCGCCGATCTCGCGTCGGCCGGTCGCGCGCCGGGGCCCCTCGCCGTCCGGTGGCCGGTCCGTGACTCGTCCCCCGGCGGGCGGCGGACGCGCGCTATTCTGACCGCGGAGGACGATCCATGAGCGTTCGCAGGCTGTTCTTCTGCATGGTCGGTCTGCTGATCATCGGATGCGTGAGCCGCCCCTTCGGCGCGGCCGCCGAAATTCCGGCCTCGTTATCGGACGCTCCGCCTCCCCGGTCCGCGGCGTCCCCCGGCACGGACGACCGGCGGGAGGCCGCCACCGTGTACTGCCTGTCCCGTCCCGGCCGGATGGCCACGGCCCTCCTGGCGCTCGGGCTTCCCGTCCCCGGCGCCGCACCCGCGCCGGCGCCCACCGCGTCACCCGCCCCGCGGCCCCCGTCCGGGGCGTCCCCGTGGCCGGCTGCGGCCGCTCGCACTCCGGGCCCCGCCGAACTCCAGGCCTGGGCCGTGCACAACAGAAAGGACTTCGACCGCGCCTGCGACGCCCTGATCGGGGCGCAGACCGTTTCGGGGGAGAAGAAGAAACCGTCGGTCTGGGTGTCCGCCGCAAAGGTTTTCGGTCCGCTCCTGCTGGGCGCCCTGCTCACCCTCTTCACCACCGAATGGAGAGCGTCCGTTGACCGCGGCCGGAAAGAGGGCCTCGAACTCCGGAGGCTGGGCAGGACATTCCTCACCGCGGCGAGCGAATACGCCGAAGGGCGCGGGGACGCCAAGCAGCCGTCCGGCCAGCCGGTGCACGATGCCGCGCGGGAACTGGCGCTCCGGCTGGAGGAGATCAAGGCCCGCCGCCCCTGGTGGCGAACGCTCTCCCCGGTGCTCGCCGCACTCGACCAGGAAAGGCCGGGCGCCGCCGTCACCGACGGGTGGCAGGGGCTGACCGAGCAGGGCAGAAAGACCAGGCGCGCGGCGGTCATGGAGGTCGTCCACCGGGTCGACGCCCAGGTCGGCAGCACCGCGCGCGCTCTGGAGCACCCGTGGCGTCCGCCGGTCCTCCGCTGGTTCGTGTTCTGGCAGAAGGTGCCCTCGTGACGGGCGACCCCCGGCCGGCGAACGGGCGCCTCTCGCCGGGAAACCCGCTCCGCCTGGTGCGGTACGCCGACAGGCCGCCCCTGGCCCTGGAACCTCACCGCGTCGGCAAGCACGCGGACCACTACGTGGACACCAGCTCGTTCACCGCGTGCTTCGAATCCTTCCAAAGCGAGATGGACGATATCGAGGCGATTCGCGACCGAGGCCATCTCGTCTTCGTGCACGGGGTGGAGGGCACCGGAAAGACCTCGCTGATCTGCAGGTGCGTCCATTTCCTCAAGGAGATCGCCGGCCAGAACGATCTGCAGGTCGTCGATGCCAGGACGCTGAGCGGACCGGTCGGGACGCCGGAACGGCGCATGCTCGGACTGGTCTTCAAGATCTGCTCGCAGCTGACGGAGAGCGCGTACTTCTCGGGCTCGCAGTCCCGGCTGGAGCGCCTGCACAGCGTGATCAGGGACGTCGACCGGCTCAAGGCGCGGGAGGGCCTCACCGCGGACCGCGTGCGGGACGAGGTCGCCACCATGCTCTGGGAGATCGGGATGGGCTCCGCCGACGACGGGCCGCTGGTCGCGGTCATCCTCCCGCGCTCGGCGAACCTGCTCGACGTGCGGTTCTTCGCCGAGGTCGTCCAGCCCTGCATGATGTTCTTCGCGGAGCTCGAGGACGAGGACACCGGTCAGGAGCACCCGCCGTTCGACGGCAACATCTCCGTCATCCCGCTGCGCCCCCGGCCGCTGGCCGCCGAGGACGGCTGGGCATTCGTCGAGCGGCGCCTCTACCGGGAAACGGGCCACCGTGAATCAATGAATATTCAGGAAGACCATATCAAGGCGATTATGAACGCATATGACGGGCGCATGACGATAAGGCTTCTGGTGGACGGCTTGGCGGAGGTCTTCGAACAGATCATCAGGGCTGACAGTCCGCGGGATGTGAGTTACAGTGATCTGGCGTCCCAGTTCATCCTGGCCCCGCCGAGCGAAGAAACGGGCTCCTCATGACTGCTGATCATGAGCCGTCACCGGCGGCACGGCGCAATCCCTTCCCTCCCGGGGCGTCCGCGATGCTGGGCGAACTGCCGGGCGAGGTGGCCAGCCTCGACACCCCGGCGATCCTCACCGTGCGGCGCGTGGTCGACGACTACCTCGCGCGGAGCCTGATCCTCTGGCGCGACGTGCGCTCCCAGCAGGGCCCCGACCGGCGCGGCGGCGACGCCGGCCCCCGGGAGCTGACCGACGACGAGGCGGTGCGGGCCTCCTCCACCGGCGCGAACGGCGAGGTCATCGCCGTCTCCGGGGAGGCGGGCACCGGAAAGACGCACCTGCTCAACACCCTGATCCACCGGTTACGCCATCCGCCGCCCGGCGCCGCGATCCCCCGCAAGATCATCTCTCTGTCGGCGCAGGCGTCCGACTTCGGGACGCTGTACCGGGCCTCCTTCATCACCAGGTTCCACCTCGACGAACTCAAGGACGTCGCCCTCGGCTACTACGCCGACGTGGTCGCCGAGCAGCTCCGGATCGACTTCCCCCACCTGGCCGGACAGGCGGCGGCGCTGGAGCGGCGCGACCCCGGGCTCGACCCCCGCGTCCTCGCGCGGCAGGCCGGGCTGGCGGCCAGGGTGCCGAGGCAGCTCCAGGAGCGGCTCTGGCAGGTCACCGGGAACAAGCAGTTCGGCACCGCCTTCGCCCTGCTGGCCGACGTGCAGCTCGCCCTCGCGGTGATGGACTGGCTGGCGAGCGGCGCGCCTCCCGACGCCCGCCTCCAGGAGCAGGGGATCACCGGAGCCCTGGCGTCCAACGCCCAGATGCTGGACTGCATGGGAGCGCTCACCAGCCTCTACGGACGGCAGGGGCTGCACTTCGCGCTCGTCATCGACGACATCGAGAAGCTGCTCGGCCGCCCCGACCCGCTCCTGCCGGACATGACGAACACGGCCGACACCCTGAAGTCGTTCCACAAGCTGCTGCGGACGTTCGTGGAGAGCGGCGGCCTGCTCGTCCTCGGCGGCCTGCCGGAGTACCTCGACCAGCTCCCCGAGGACGCCAAGTCCCGCATACGCACCCGCATCTCGCCGTCGCCCCTGGACGGCGCGCAGATCGCCGAGTACGTCCGGCTCCGCCAGGGCGGCGTGCTCGAACCGTTCGAGCAGTCGGCCTGCGACGCGATCCACCGGCTCACCGGCGGCAGCCCCCGGCAGGTCGTCCGGCTCTGCTACCGCAGCTTCCAGCTCACCGTGCCGCCCGCGCGGGTGGACGCGCCCGCCGTCCACACGGCGGCGCGGCAGGAGAACCTCGGCTACGTGGTGCCGCTGGACGACCTCCTGTCGAACGTCTCGGAGATCCTCAACGGCCGGGGCTGGATGGCCGAGACGAGCTACCCCCTGCTGCCGGAACGCGAGCGGCCCGACTTCTGGATCCCGATGCCCCCCGGGCAGGACCGCGCGGGCTGCGCGATCGTGGTGAGCTCGCCGCTGGTCCAGGCCGACGAGGCCGAGCCGCTGATCCGCCGCGTCCAGGCCATCCGCCGCGACAGCCCGAAGCGCCGCGTCGTCGTGGTGACGGGCTTCCTGAGCGAGGAGATCCGCCCCTCCCTGACCCAGGCGTGCGGAGCGCCGCCGATCGTGTACCTCGCCGACCGGTTCCACGACGTCCTCACCGCCCGCCTGGACGACCTGAACCGGGAGGTCATCGGCCACCGCGCCGGCCCCGCGGCCTCCGACAACGACATCGCGATGATGCACGACTCGATGGAGCGGATCAGGCGGCAGGTGACCGCCTCGCACGACCACCTGCTCAACCTGCAGAGCCAGGTCGAGCAGATCCGCCAGCAGGCCGACCGGCAGCTCCAGGCGATCAGGAGGGACCTGACGCGCCCGCCCCCGGGGCCCGCCGGAGCCGCCGCCGAGCCGGAGCGCCCCGGCCGCGACCTGCCGGACGCCGTGGCCCGGCCCTTCACGCTCGCGCTCGAATCCCTCGCCGCGATCGACGAGGTCGACGCCTACATCGGGCGCTCCTTCGACCTGTCCCGCGACGACGCGGCCACCGCCGGCGCCATGCTGAGCTACCGGCTGCGCCGCTACGAGGTCTTCGAGGCGATCGGGGTGAGCATCGTGCTGCGCCGGCTCGTGACCTCGTTCGAGGAGTCCGTCGCGGGCTGGTTCGCCGGCGTGCGGTCCCGGCCGGGCCCGACCGCCGAGGACCGGGCCCGGCTGGACCGGCTCTGCGAGGCGTTCGACGCCAGCTACGACGCCGTCCCGCTGTCGGCGCTGAGCCAGCTCGGCAGCCTGTCCGAGGACGCGGTCCCCGGCCTGAGCGGCTCGGTCGCCCAGGTCGCGATCGTCGACAGCCTGGACGGGCTGAGCGGTCACGTCAGGAGCACCGTCCTGCGCGCCGCCGAGGACGCGGACGGCGGTTCCGGCCCGCCGCTCGGACCCGCGCCCGTCTGAGGGCTCCGCCGTCGGCCGTCCCTCACCCTGCCGACCCTCACGGAGCGGAACCGCCGCCGAGGTAGTCGTCGATGATCGACTCCAGGCGCCGGTCGGCGTCCCACACGTTCTTCTGCCGCAGGGTGACGCCGAAGAGCGCCAGGTCGTCGGGCAGGCACCGGTAGTACAGCGCCCCCTGCTCGACGTCCATGACGAGCCGGGACGGCCGCCCGCGCAGCGCGGGTCCGAGCCGGTACGCCAGGGACCGCACGAGCTGCCGCGAGGCGAGGTAGATCTCCTCGTAGCGCTTCCTGTGCTCGGCGACCGACACCTTGCGGAAGTACGTGCCGAGGCTCTCGTCGGCGAGGACGTCGGTGCTGAAGAGGTGGTCGCCGCCGCGGTGGCCCGAGAGGTAGTGCAGGTCGAGCGGGGAGACGCGCCGCCGGCCGAGTTCCACCAGGCGGGGGTCGGCGCCCGGGGCCTCGAACTGGACGGGCGCCGGTTCGGGCACGTCCGGGAGCGCCGGGGCGGACGTGCTGTAGCCGCCGAGGTTCTCGGGGCCCAGCGAGTAGAGCTCGCGCACCCGGTCGGAGATCTTCGCCATCTGCCGGTCGCCGCTCTCGACCGCCGCGCCCTCCCGCGCGATGCCGAACTGGGTCTCCCCGGGACGGAGCGAGATGTAGTAGACGCCGCCGGTGGGGCAGGACAGGACCAGGCGGATGAGCCGCCCGCTGTCCAGCGACGACGTCCACGAGTCGATCTTGGCGAAGGTGGGGCCGAGCCTGCCGCCGACCTGGGCGTGGAGCCTCGCGTCCTCCGGCGTCAGATCCGCGTCCTCCACCGCGAACCGGAACATGCCGTCGATGAAGTTCGCGGTGTGCGCCAGCCCGTCGGCGCCCTCGAAGACCTCCCTGACCGTGTCCTCCAGCAGCAGCGTTCCGGCGTTCGCGTCGACGTGCCCCGCACGCCGCGTGATGGTCATCGGGGTCTGGCTCACTCGGTCTCCTCTCCGGGTCGGGCCGGTCTCAGATCTGCGGCGCGTCCCACTGGAACGCACGGCGCTCGGTGCCAGGCGCCTCGTTCCGCAGTCGCGCCCGGGTGTGGGCGAGGTTGCCGCGCACGGCGACGGCCCAGGGATGCTCGTCGTCGGGATGGCCGGACGGGAGACGCTCCTCGGCCTGCTCGTCGAGGTCGAGGGCCTCGTCGTAGCGGCCGAGGGCCATCAGCGCGTTGGCGTGGTCGACCAGCGCCCCCACCACGTACGGGTGGTCGTCGTCCAGCCTCTCGCGCAGCAGGTCCAGGGCGGTGGCGCTCTGCTCCCCGGCGAGGTCGGCGTCGCCGAGGGCGAGGGTGTAGACCGACAGGTTGCAGCGGGCGAGCTGGACGAACGGATGCCGGTCGTCGTAAAGGGCGAGGTAGCCCATGACGGCCCGCCCCGCCTCGTCGCGCGCGGCCTCGTACGCGCCGCAGGCGTGCTCGGCCGCCGCGACGGCCAGCCGGCAGGCGAGCGTCTCGTAGTTCTCGCCCGGATGGAAGTCCAGGTGGATCTTCAGCAGCCGGCGCAGCTCGTCCCGGTCGTCGGCGCGCGCCCCGGGGTCGCCGGGCCGGTGCCGGCGGGTGATGCGCTGGTGGCGCTGGGCGCACAGCAGATGCAGGTTGGCGGGGTCGTCCCGGTGCAGCTCGCGGAGGATGACGACCGAGTGGGTCAGCTCCCGCGCCGAGTCGTCGTACCGGCCGAGCCGGCGCAGGAGCGCGCCGATCTTGTAGGCGGAGATCGCGAGCGACTGCCGGTCGCCGGGCTCCACCCGCCGCTGCCGCTCCCGGTTGCCCCGTTCGATCGCCAGCGCCTCCCGGACGGAGGCGTCCTGCCCGTCCAGGCTCAGCGACAGCGTGAGGTTCATGGCGGCGCTCCGGGTCAGCTCGTGGTCGCCGCCCAGCTCGCGGCGCAACCCGATGAGCGTCGCGCGGTCGCGGACGAGCGCGGTGCCGAAGTCGCCGGCCTGCCGCAGGTCGGCGGCGTACCCCCGCGCGGCCATCAGCGTCCGGATGTCGGCGTACCCGAGGCGCATCTGCCGGTTCAGCGCGTCCTCGGAGATGCGCGCCGCCTCCTCCAGACGGCCGAGCGCTCTCAGGAGGTTGGCGCGCTGCACCTCGACGCGCAGCAGCAGCGGGTCGTCGGCGTCCAGGCGCGCGCGCCAGTCGGCCGACAGCCGCTCGGCGACGCCGAGGCCGATCGCGCGGTCGCTCTTGTCGCCGGCCAGGTACAGGTGGCGCACGTGGCAGGCCAGCCAGCGGCGGACGGGCCGCTCCCCGCTCGCGAGCGCCTCGCTGACGAACAGGTGCCGCCGCAGCTCGGCGAACGTCGCGGCGTGGTAGGGCCTGTCGACCTCGGCGTCGGCGGGCGCGAACGCGGCGAGGACGCGGTGGACCTCGGCGGTCACCCGCTCCCGCTCGCCGTCCCGCAGCGAATCCCGGATGATCTTCTGGACCATCCGGTGGACGCGCAGTTCCCCGCCGAGCTCGTAGTCCACCTCGGCCAGGCCGTACCGGGTCAGCCGGACGAGCAGCGCCTCCAGGCGCACGGAGTCTTCGGCGAGGTCGGGCCAGTGCGCCTCCAGCGCGGCGAGCATGGCGGGGGAGAACAGCAGCCGGCGCCCCACGCCGTCGGGCGACAGGAAGGCCGCCATCCGCATCAGGTGCACGGCGGCCTCGCCGGAGTCGATCTGGCGCAGGGCGTCGAGGGTCAGCCCGAGGACGATCCGGGCGGTCAGCAGGTCCGCCTCTTCCCGGCGGGCCGCGTCGTCGCGCGCGCCCGCCCCGTCCTCCGGAGCCCCGGGAGCGCGCTGCGCGGCCGCGATGCCCTCGGCGAAGAGGCCGGTGAACGTCTCGACCGCGTCCTCGACCGCCTCCATCTCGCGGAAGGCGCCCGCGGACTCCGCCGTCCCGGCTCCGGGCGCCGCGGGACCGGCGGCGCCGCGCTGCCGCCAGTCGGCGTGGCGTTCCACCCACGCCGCGGCCAGCGCCACGTTCAGGGGGAGGTCGCGCATGTGGCGCGAGAGCCGGTCGACGTGCTCGTCGGAGAGCGCGGGGACCCTCCTGCGGAACAGCTCGCGGCTCTCGTCCCTGGTGAACGGCCCCGCCCGGGTGGACTTCTCGACCCGCCGGACCAGCGTCCCGCTCCTGAGGGCCCCGACGTCCGCGCCCGTGATGACGACGTGGTTCCCGCGGGTGGTCTCGGGCACGAGGTCGGTCAGGTCCTCGGCCCGCTCGACGTTGTCGTAGATCAGCAGCCAGGTTCCGGTGCGGTTCACCTCCTCCCGGACGAACTGCGCGACGGGGTCGCCCGCGGCGGTCGCGGGCCGGTGCCCGCCGCCGCGGGCCTCGACCGCCTCGTGCATGGCGGTGAGGCCGGCCCGCACGCTCCCGGCCGACGCCGCGGTGATCCACCAGATCGCGTCGTAGTCGCCCGAGAACCGGAGGGCGTACTCCAGGGCGAGCCTGCTCTTCCCGGTGCCCGCCGCGCCGTTGATCGAGTAGATGCCGTCGCGGTCCGAGCCGAGCAGCGCGTCGCGCATCCGCTCGATCTCCGCGCCCCGCTCGACGAAGGCGCCCGCGGACGGGGGCAGCCGGCGGAACTCGGGCGTCCGGCCCGGGAAGCGCGGGTCGCCCGGGGCGCTCCTGGGGGCGGGCGGCGTGCGCGAGGGCATCAGCCGCTGGAACAGCTCGTCGCGGGCGGCCTGCTCGTTCATGGCGAACAGGTCGATCCGGGTGGACGGCGGAACGCCCGGGGCCGGGTCCTCGGGGGACAGCCGGAGGTACCAGTGGGCGCCGGGCACGGGCGTCCCGGACGGGGCGGACCTCACCGCCTCGGGGCCGACGACGATGACGACGTCGTCGTCGCGGACCGGGCCCTCCCCGGCGGGACGCAGGTGCGTCGAGCGCAGCTGGACGCCGAGCCAGTCGGCCCACGCGCGCTGGGCGGGCTCGTAGACCACCCGGTAGTGGCGCGTCCGCGGCACGTCGTCCGCGCCGATGCGCATCCGGTACGCGTCGACCGCCTCGGCCGTGGCCCGCGGCGGATCGAACCCCTCGTCGTCGAGGATCGTGCGGAGCACGTCCCGGTAGGCCGTGAGGAGCCCGGAGGCGGCCCGGTCCCCGGCGAACACGGCGAGCCTCTCGGCGACGGCCGCGTCGGCGACCTTGGGAATCGCCATCCGCCGCCAGTACGCGTCCCGCGCCGAGGGCGGCGTCGTGCCGGGGAAGAGCCAGGCGAACGCCACGCCCGCCCTGCCGCGCACGCTGAGGGACGACGCGTCCTCCACCTGCATGAGCACCGGCAGGAGCCGGGGGAGCGCCGTCGCCTTCAGCTCCCGGGCGAGCGCCTCGGCGGCCGCGATGCCGCCGGCGTCGGCCCGGACCCCGACGGCCACGGTGTCGGCGAGCCTCGCCAGGGCCTCCGCCGGGAGGCCGGCGGCGTCGACGAGCACATGGTCGTAGGAGGTGCGGCGCAGCGCGTCGCGGAGGGCGGCGGCGAAGCGGTGGAGGTCGGGGGTCTCCAGCTCGGTCCAGTGGCCGCGGGCGCCGCCGGAGCCCTGCGCGGGGAGGAGATCCACCCGTCCGGAGATCGGCGGGCCGGGGGGCTCCCGGTGCCGCAGGAGGGGCGGCAGGTCGAAGCCGTGGGGAGCGCTCCGGCCTCCGGAGCCGAAGCCGCGGACGAGGTCGAGGAGGCCGGCCTCATCGGAGCCGTCGCCGGCGAACCTCTTCGCGTGGTCCTCCAGGGCGGGCGACGCGAGGTCGCCGTCGACCAGCAGCACGGCGCGGCCCGCGAGGGCCAGCATCCAGGCGAGGTCGGCGAGGGCGGTGGTGCAGCCCGCGCCGCGCTCCGGCGAAGTGAGGGCGATGACGTTCGGCGGGCCGCTGCGCGGCGGAACGTGGGGGACCAACGCGGCTCCTTCGGGACCTCGCGTCCGGCGGCGGGCCGTCGCCGGCGCCGCGGACGCCGCTCACAACTGCAACATTCGCGACCGTTCGCACAACCCTTTCATATTCGCGCATTGAACGTGAGATACAAGGCCGATTCCCGGAGGTTCTCGTAATAGATGCGGTTGACGGCTCTGCGGAGGGCCTCGCTCGGCAGGGCGTCCATTTGATCGAGATCGAAGTCGGTCACGTCGATGATGGTGGTGGGGAGTTCCTCACTCGCATCTTCCATCGATCACTCTATTCGGCTGGTACGACCGTTTTTGGGGCTGACCGAATTCGGCGCACGGGGCAAGGCCACTTCCGTCATCCCGCATGGGTATGGTCGAGGCTAGCCTCATCCCGCAATGACGACTATGTCCCATGGCGCGTTTTCCGTGTTCGGCCAGAACCGAATCATGGGGCGTCCCCGCGCGGCGTCCCGGCGGGGGGTCACTTTTCCAAGTCGGCGGCGCACGCGTCGGTCTCGGGGGACGGCCCGGGAACCGGCGGGCCGGACGGCGCGGCGCCGGACAGCGCACCGGGCCGAGGCGGGACCGTCCCGGACGGGCCCGGCTCGTCGGGATGCGGCGGATCGCCGGCGAACCTGTTCAGCACCCCGTTGGAGGCGTAGTGCAGGACGTTCACGACCAGGATCGCCGGCGCGACGATCCCGACGGTGCCGCGGAAGTCGGGCTCCAGCGCCAGCGCCAGAATGATCGCGGTGATCCCGTTCTGCTGGCCGAGGGCCAGGTGGACGCGGTCGCGACCGCTCAGCCCGCGCTCCAGCACGGGCACCACGAGCAGCGAGATCAGCGCCTGGGCGCCGAACGCCGCGACGCCCAGCACCACCGCGGGAAGCAGGTCGGCGCCGTTCACCAGCAACAGGCCGAGGGCGAAGGAGGCGATCAGGAAGGCGGTCGCCACGGCGCGGTCGATCACCTTCGCGTACGTCCCGAGTCTGAGGAAGAGACCGATCACGGCCACGGCGAGCATCAGCATCCAGTGGGCGGCGACGAGGAAGACGCCCAGGAGCACCGCCATGGAGAGCAGGTCGGCGAACCGCCCGCCCGTCTGCGCTCGCCGCCGCCCGAAGGCGGGGCGCTCGGGTTTCCGCAGGCCCCGCAGCGCGACGAAGACCAGATAGGCCGCGGCCGCCAGCGCGAGGTTCAGCCCCAGGTCGGCCAGATAGGCGCCGAGCCCGTCTCCCGAGGGGCCGGCCTGCGGCGATCCGTCCCGCCCCGAAAGCCGGAAAGCGAGGATCGAGAAGTAGAGGGAGAGGAGCACCGTCACGGGGTCGTCGAACGAGGCCCAGGCGAACAGGAGCGCCTTCGCCCGCGACGACATCCGGCTGTTGGCCCGCATCGCGGCCACCGACAGGGGGTCGATCTGCGCGACGGCGATGCCGAGGACCAGGTAGCGGGCGTCGTGGAACACCAGCAGCATCACGCCGGCGATCAGGACCGCCTTGATGACCACGCCCAGCGTGACGGCGACCAGCACGCCCCGGGCGTCCTGCCGGAGCGCCCCGAGATCGATCTCGTGCGTGCTCCCGTACAAGCCGATGGCCAGCAGGAACCCGGCGAGGAAGGAGTACCAGGCCGACCCTGCGAGATCACCCGGATGGACGAGGGCCCCCACGCCGAGCCCCGCCGCCGTGGCGAGCAGCGCCCCGACGACGATGAGGGGAACGATCCGCGACAGCCGCGATACGCGCGCACCCAAAAGGCGTTCTCCGTTCCACGGGCCGGTCGCGCCTCTCGACGGAGCACCGGCGTCCGGATCGACGGACCCCCTCAGCCAAGAACATCATAAAAGATGATCACGCGCGCCGAAAGCCCGATCCGATATCCGCCGACTTACCACCTGACCGAATCCGGCAACCCCGGTAAGGCCGGATATGGTCATGGCGTCGAGACGATGGCCCGCTCGAAGTCGGGTCGGTGAACTCAAGGCGTCAGAAGGCTGGGCCGCGGGGGGAGGGGGCTGCCGGATTGGCGGCGAAAGCGTCTTCTTCGTCGCCTTGGCGGTAGGCCGATGCCTGTAGTTCGTACAGTTCGGCGTAGAGGCCGTTCAGGGTCATGAGGTCGTGGTGGGTGCCGTGCTCGGTGACGCGGCCGCCGTCGAGGACGTAGATGCGGTCGGCGTGGCGGACGCTCGCGAGGCGGTGGGTGATCAGCAGGACGGTGCGGCCGTGCTGGGCGGCGTGCCGGCGGATCTGGTCGAACAGGTGGTGTTCGGCGCGGGCGTCGAGCGCGGCGGTGGGCTCGTCGCAGATCAGCAGGGGCGCGTCCCGGTAGAAGCCGCGCGCGGCCGCCAGCCGCTGCCACTGGCCGCCCGACAGCTCGCACCCGTTGGCGAAGCGCTTGTCCAGGAGGGTGTCGAGACCGAGGGGGAGGGCGGCGATGACCTGGTCGGCGCCCGCGTGGGCCGCGGCCTCGTCGACGTTCGCCCGGACGCCGGCGGCGGACAGGTCGTCGCCCATGGTGATGTTGTCGGCCGCGGTCATCGGCCAGTGGGTGTGGTCCTGGGCCACCACCGCGATGGCCCGCCGCAGGGCCTCGGGGTCCAGGTCGCTCGCGCGGGTGTCGTCCCAGCGGACCACGCCGTCCTGCGGGGCGTAGAGGCCGGCGAGGATCTTGGCGAGGGTCGTCTTTCCCGATCCGTTCTCCCCGACCAGCGCGACGATCTCCCCGCGGCCGAGCCGCACCGACACCTCGCGCAGGGAGGGCTTGTCGCTGTCGGGATAGGTGAAGGTCACCTTCTCGGCATGAATGTCCTGGAACCCGCGCAGCGCAGCGAGCTGCCTCTCGATGTCGCCCGGTTCGCCGGTGCGAGCCCGCTGGACACGCTGCTCGGCGTCCTGGCAGTAGGCCATGTAGTCGCTGAAGTACAGGCCGTCCTCGTAGCAGCGGTTCAGGGCGTAGACGAGGTTGACGAGGGACGTCTGCCCGGCGCGGATCGCCAGGACGGCCGTCCCGGCCACCGCGAGCGGCATCACGCCCCGCCACAGGAGCAGCCCCAGCGCCGTGTACATCAGCGCGGTCGCGACACCCTTGAGGACATCGCCCCAGACCTGGGACATCGTCTGCCGGCGTGCCAGGTCGAGCAGTACGCGACGGACGTGGGCGGCCAGTGCGGAGTACTGGCGCAGCAGGAAGGCGCGGACGGTGAAGGAGCGGACCTCGGCGGCGTGGCGGCGCTCGGTCATCAGGTCCGACATGATCCAGCTCCGCCGCCGCACCTCCACCAGGTCCAGCTGGGTCAGGTATCCGAGCCGGGCCGCGCGGACCGCCGCCCATCCCTCGGGCAGGGCCGTCAGCAGCAGCAGCGGTAGCAGCACCGGGTGCAGGACGCCGAGCGCGCCCGCCGCCGCCGCGACGCCGACGGCGGCGGTGAACAGGTCCACCGCGTTGTCGACCATGGACGGGGCCGAGTCCATGCCCCGCAGCCGGGCCCGGTGCAGGTCGTCCTGGAACTCGGCGTCGTCGAACGCCGCCAGCTCGATCGCGGTCGTCAGCTCGTACAACCGCTGCTCGACGATCTGCTCGACCTGCGGGCGCAGCCGGGCCTGCGCCCACTGCGCCGCCGCCGCGAACGCCGCGCGGACCGTGACCGCGGCCCCCACCAGCGCCAGCTGCGGCGCGGCGGCCCGCACCCGGTCCGGGGTCGGGCCCACCGAGAACAGCGCGGTCAGCACTCCGGTGGTGGCCAGCAGGCCGAACGCGGTGAACACGCCCGCGGCCACGTTGAACGCGATGGTCGCGGCCAGGTCCCGCGGGTTCGCCCGCCACGCGAGCCGCATCACCTGCCTGATCAGGGTCGGCAGCCGCCGAGCCATGGTGAGGGTGCCGGTGCCCGACAGCTCGGCGGCCTTGCGGTACCACCTGTGCTCGCTCAGAGCCGGTCCCATGGGCGCCTCGACCGGCGCGGCGGCGCGGCGACGACGCAGCCTCATCGGCCCACCTCCGGGGTCGGCGACGTCTCGCGATCACCAGAGCGGGCGACACTGGTCATGGAACCGGCCTCCAGGCAGGGGACGGGCACCACCCTCTGCGCCGCGCCCGGGTGCGAGGAAGGGGTGCGGCGGTCTCTGGCCCCGCGCTCCCACGGCACAGTTCTCCACCCGCCGGGTAAGCCTCCGATGCCTCGCATAATGTGATCGTTCACTGCGGGAGGTGCCGTGCGGCTCGTGCCGGACGGCGGTCGGGACTCGGGACGGGATGAGCGGGAGACGCGAGGTCGACTCGGCGGCGGCGGACTACGTGCGCGGCGGTTCCGGGCCCTTCTCCGTCGTCCATCTGCTCCTGGGCATCGCCGTGCTGGCGTCCGGGACCTTCGCCTTCAACGCCATGGTGGACGAGATCGGGGCCACCCGGCGTGCCGCCAGAGGCGATGGAGTCCAGGGCGTCTTCACGGCGGAGACGAAGGTGTGCCCGCGAGGCGGATGCCTCTGGTACGGCCCCTTCCGGGACGGTCGCGACGGGCACGTGGTGATCGACCGGGTCGAGCTGCGGGGCGATGACGACCGTTCCGTCTCCGCCGGCGACGCCGTCCCCGCCCTCGACGTCGGTTCGCCGGACTTCGTCCAGGCGGTCGGCGGAGCCCCGGAGTGGGGCGAGGCGTTCGGCGCGGGAGTCCTCGCCGTCATTGCCGCAGGCTTCGGCACGTGCTCGATCGCCTGGGCGCTGCGGGGCGTGTACTGGTCGCGGCCTCCTCGCGCGTCGCGCAGAGCGGAGGCGCGACGCCGCGGCCGTTCCGCGCTGCGCGACCTCGCCGGCCGGGACCGCTGGGGGTGGACGGCCCGGCCTGGACGGTCCCTGGTCCGGGTGAAGGTGGCCAGGTCATGGGGGAGGACCGTAGCGGCGGCGGTCGTCCTCGTCCCGGCGGGTGCGGCGGCGCCGCTTCTCCTCGCCGAGTGGTTCGCCCGCCAGGAGGGGGCCACGTTGAGCGAGTCGGTCGCCGCCTCGTGGTGGCCGGTCCTCACGGCCGTGACGGTGACCGTGGCGATCCAGGCGCTGAGGCTCGTCCTGGTGCGCCCCCGGATGTGGGTGAGCGAAGAAGAGATCGTCATCTGGGACGGGCCGCTGCTGTGGAAGGCGCTGCGGATTCCGCGCTCCGCGATCGTGGCGGTCCGCCAGGGCACTGAGCCGGATCGGCGCCGTGAGAAGGAATCTGCTCTTATGACGCCGTTCAGGGAGGAGGTGAATCTCCTCCTGCGGACGCGGGACGCCATCCGACTCCCCGCCCGGCGTCTGCGATGGGGAAACTGGTTGTGGGTCATGCTGACCTCGGACGACGGCCCGTCGCGTCCGACGATCCCTCAGCGAGGACGTCCGGTCCGCTCCCTGTGGTTGCGGGTCGAGGAGCCCCGCAGGGTCGCCACCGACCTCGACCGCTGGCTGGCGGCAGAGGAGGCGGACCTCTCGGAACCTCCATCGTCCGATCATGCCTATCAGGGCAGGCATCGGACGCATCGCGGAGCCGGTGCCACACGCCTCAAGATCAACGGACGGCTTCCCCAGCCGCTGCTCGCCGAGTTCGTCAACGAGGGGCCCGGGGCGCTGGAGGCCTCCCTGCGGCGCACCGAGTTCGGCCGGGGGGTCCCGGTGGTGTCGTGCGGGCCCGGCGCTCCGCCCGCCACCACCGTCCTGGACGACCTCTGGGTGGCACAGGAAGAGCTCACCCGCCGCTTCCTGCACATCGAGGCGGCAGGGGCCTGGACCGTGACCATCAGCGGACCGGAGCGGTCACGCTCGTTCGCCGGCTCGGCCACGGGTCACGGAGCTGAGGTGCTCACGTACGAGGGACCGCCCGGAGTCGCCGTCCTGTCGTGCCCGGACGAGGCGTTCTACGAGGTCCATCTGCGCGGCCCCGACCTGACCGGGCTCTACGGCCGAAGGGCCGTGGCATCCGCGGGTGCGCCCGGGCCGAGGACGGCGGACGGGTTCTCAGGACCGAGCCGGAGCACATTTGCCCTTCCTGCTGGAGCCGTACTCCAAGTGCGAACCGACAGCACCGAATGGCGCATCGACGTGACTCCGCTGGAGCAGGCCGATGTGGATTCCGCAGCGGAAGACAGCGGCGCCGTGTCGCCCACCGGCCATGTCAGACCGTTCGAAAACCTCATCGCGGGCGATCGAGCCGCAGTCGTGCGCTATCTGGGACCCCCGGGGCGCGTGCTGTTCCGAGGCGAGGGCGACTTCGGCCTCGTGCAGCTCGGTGACACCCTCGCCCCGTTGCAAACGCTTGTGGCCCCGGCCGGCGAACAAGCGCTGGAACTCCGGGCGCACACGCTCCTCCAGGTCACCGGCGGCTCCGGGAACTGGTCCATGGAAGAGGCGGCGCCGCGACCGCAGGCCCCCACGCCTCGACTCCCGCGCCTGCCCCCTCAGGGCCGGCGTCAGCCTATGCGGCCGACGCCCCCGTAAAGCCATTTGCCGACTTCGGCGGCCGGTTCATCCGTCTTGTCGTTTTCTGGATTCCACGCGTCGATGGTGACCAGACCGGGATCGACGAACTCGAAGCCGTCGAAGAAGAGCTCGATGTCCGCCTTGTTGCGGAAATAGATGGGGGTGGGAGTGGCTGCGTAGGCCCCCTCGATCTGCTCGACGGCCTCCGCGGAGTGCCCTTCCGTCGTCACATGCGTCGCGGCGAGGTGGCTGCCCGGCGCCAGGGCCTCCCGCAGGGGCGCCATGACGTCCTCCCGCTCCTCCAGGGTGAGGAAGTGCGTCATGGCGATCATCAGCACGCCGACCGGAGCGGAGAAGTCGATCAGCCCGGTGCTCCGGGCGTGGTCGAGGACCTCGGCGGGCCGGCGCATGTCGGCCTGCGCGACGGTGGTGAACTCGTTGGTGGCGAGCAGGGCGCGCCCGTGCACCAGGACCACCGGATCGCTGTCGACGTACACGACGCGGGCGTCCGGGACGATCTCATGGGCTATCTCGTGCGTGTTGCCGACGGTCGGCAGCCCGGAGCCGATGTCGAGGAACTGCCGGATTCCCCGGCGCGCCATGTACCGCACGGAGCGGCGCAGGAACGAGCGGTTCTCCAGGGCGAGCTCGCCGATCTCCGGCATGGCCTGCGCGACCCGGTCCGCCGCGTCCCGGTCCACCTGGAAGTTGTCTTTTCCATGCAGGTAGTAGTCGTACATGCGGGCGACGCTCGGTCGGGTGAGATCGATTTCCGGGGACAGGCCATCCTCGGCCACGTACGACCTCCACCCAAGATCAAGTTATTGCCGGAGCAAGACTAGCCCGACCTGGACACGGTGGCCAAGTTCGGCCGGATGATCGGGTTGACTTCTTTTTCCCGGCATTGCGCGAGGCGGCGTCGCCGGAAATGGCGCGGAGTCAGGCGGGCGGCTTCCGCTGGAATCGCGGTTCGTGGCCGGTGCTCCGGTGCCTGCGCCGAGGCAGCCCGGCCGGCTCCCCGGAGGGAGCGTTCGGAGGCGGGGGAGGCGCGGCCGTCCGCGATCGGATGCCTTCGCCCGGAAGGTCCGGCGTCCGGGCGACGGGCTCGCTCCGCGGCGCCGGGGGAAGGACGGCCTCGGGCCGTTCGATGAGGGGCGGTTCGAAGGTGGCCAGCCCGTCGGCGATGAGGGTGGCGAGGTCGCTCATGACCGGGAACAGGCCGCGTCCGAGGGCGAAGGCGATGTCGCGGGGCGTCCGGCGGCCGTTGATCTTGGCGAGCAGTTCCCGCCGCTGGGCGTTGACGGGCACGGTCCCCGGGGGCCGGCCGCTCCGCGGCCTCGACCGCACGGTCAGGCCGAGCACGGCCCAGGACTGGGCGAGGTCGAGCCGGCGGCGGATCTCGCGGGTGGCCCGTTCGGCGTCCAGGCCGGGATCGGACGCGAGCAGCGGGACGGCGTCGTCGGGGTCGGCGGTGCAGGTGCGGACCCCGCACAGGGCCATGGCGAACAGCGCGTCGGCGACCGCGGCGCGGGTGATGACCTGCACGCCGGCGTCGCCGAGGAGCCCGCGCACCACCAGTTCGCGCTCCAGCCGGCCCTCGGGGGCGCCGGCGGTGAAGGCGGCGGTCCAGTCGGCTTCGCTGATCCGCCCCGACCGCAGCAGCAGCGGCTCGGGTCCCGGCGCGGCAGGGGTGGAGGCGGCCACCACCAGGCCGTCGCGCATGCTCACCGAGCCTCCCGGCGACCCGTCCATCCGCAGGGTCCCGGTGAACCGCTGCCGGCCGCGCCGGGTCAGTGCCGAGATCAGCACGCCCGCGTGGTCACGCCCACGTTCTGCCGGAAGCTGCGCTTCTGATGCCATCTGTCCCTTCTCGCCTTCTCTGATGCCCCTTTGAGTGTGGCCACGGCGCCGCTTCGGCGTAATCCGAGGGCTTCCCGGTTGTGGAAGCCCGTTCGCGGGATATATTAGCGTCCGAAATAAGCAATTCGTCGGGAGTGGTATGAACATCGAAACGGCGCTCAAGGAAGCCATGGCGATCGAGGGCGCTATGGGCGCGGCCCTGGTCGACTATGACAGCGGCATGTCCCTCGGGTCGCTCGGAGGCGGCCCCGATCTCGACCTGGAGATCGCGGCCGCCGGCAGCACGGAGGTCGTGCGCGCCGAGGTCCGGACCCTGGAATCGCTGGCCATCGACGACTCCGTCGAGGACATCCTGATCACCTTGAACCGGCAGTACAATTTGATCCGCGTCCTCGGGCGAGGCCACGGTCGCCTGTTCCTCTACCTCGCTCTCAACCGGGAACGCGCCAACCTGGCGCTCGCCAGGCACCACCTGCGGCGCATCGAAGCCGAACTCAGCGTCTGACCGCGTCTCCGTCTCGGGGCGAATTGGGGGGAACGGGTATGCGCGAAGCCGTGCTGGCGGAACTGCAGGCACTCCGTGGCCAGGTCGTGGGCGTCACGGACGCCGCCGTGGCGTCGGTCGACGGGATGCTGGTGGCCTCCGACACCGACGAGGTCCGGCCCGACGTCCTGGCGGCGCTCGCCGCCGCCTCGCTGGGCCTCGGCCGAAGCGCGGGGAACGAGGTCGGCATGGGCGAGCTGCGCGAGGTGGTGACCCGCTGCCAGAGCGGTCACATCGTGGTCTACGCCGTCCAGCGCACAGGACTGCTCGTCGTGCTGGGCGACGAGGGACTGGACGTCGCCGACCTGCACCTGCAGTCCCGGGCCACCGTCGACCGCCTCGGCGCCATCCTCGCCCAGAACTGACCGCCGAACGTGCTTCGCGGCGCGGGGACGTCTTCTGCGAGCGGCGAGCGCGAACGCCGCCCGCAATGGCGGAAGAAGGTTCTGACCAATGGCGAATACGAGGATGTCCCGCCTCAATTGATGAGGGGGCAGGGGCGGAATCCCTTGGTGACGAGCCAGATCCCCAGTGACGCTTCCCAGGCGATCTCCGGCGCCGTGAACAGGAAGTTCACAGGGGACTGCTGCTCGTAGACGCCGAACAGGACGGCGGTCGCGGTGGCGCAGGCGATGGGGCCCCCGATGAGCCCGATGAGCGCCATGGGGCGCGGCACCAGGCCCGACCGGTACATCAGGTGGCCCAGCAGCAGTCCGTTGCCGAAGCCCGCGCAGAAGGCGGGGCCGAGCAGGAACGTCTGATCCTTCAACGCCACCAGTGACCGGCCGACCAGAGCGGCGTCGGCGCCGCCCCCGCCCGACAGGTCCTCCCGCAACGCCACGACGGCGAGCACGCAGACGACCCCCACCACGATGACGGTCGATTCGAGGATCCGCGAGCCGACGTAGCCGAGGGAGACGCTCTCGCTCTGCCGCTTCAGGATCGGGAACAGCACGACCGCCGTCGCGATGTTCGCGACGGCGGTCAGGATCTCCAGGAGTGCTCCGACCCGCACCTGCGTGTCCGCGCCCGCTCCCACGATGTAGTCCGCGTCGTTGAGGACCGGGTCGTACAGCAGCACCGCCGGGATCGACAGGACGAAGGTGAGGATGAACCAGACACCGGCGATTCTGGCTCTTTGCTGAACGGCGTCCACCGAGGTTTCCGGAGTCCGAGATGTGCTCGTGTCCACGCGACTCTCCAAGACGTGCGCCGGTCCGC
Organism: Actinomadura sp. NPDC048032; assembly: GCF_040653175.1. Classification (NCBI taxonomy): domain Bacteria; kingdom Bacillati; phylum Actinomycetota; class Actinomycetes; order Streptosporangiales; family Thermomonosporaceae; genus Actinomadura; species Actinomadura sp. NPDC048032. Next base: position 16,203 of record NZ_JBEZJP010000023.1, on the reverse strand, counting down.
GTCCGGTTGCCGGGATAGTCGTAGGGAACCACGGCGAACGGCCCTTGTCCCCACCCTCCGGTGGCCGGATCCGGAGCACCGGGCGGTACCGGGTCGTAGTCTCGGAAGGGGCGTGAAAGCCCGGCGATGCGCTCGTCAGTCCGCTGCGGTGAAAGGATGATCGGCATGGGACAAGTCGTGGTTGACGCGGAGAGCACGTTGCAGGCGAGCCCGGACCAGGTCCTCGGAGCGCTCAGCGACTACACGGGGGTCCGTTCCCGCATGCTGACGGAGCACTTCAGCGAGTACGAGGTGCGGGAAGGCGGCCAGGGCGAGGGCACGGTGGTGCACTGGAAGCTGGCGGCCACCAGCAAGCGGGTGCGCGACTGCCTCTTCACCGTGAGCGCCCCCGCGGGCGACCGGTTGGTGGAACGGGACGCCAACTCCTCGATGGTCACCACGTGGACGGTCACCCCCGCCGACGGAGGCGCGCGCGTCCACGTCACCACCACCTGGGACGGAGCGGGCGGCATCGGAGGCTTCTTCGAGCGGACGTTCGCTCCCAAGGGCCTGCAGCGCATCTACGACGCGCAGCTGGCCAAGCTGGCCTCCGTGCTGGGCACGTGACCGCCCCGCCCGACGAGGTCTACCGGCGGCGCTCCGCCCGTGTGCTGCTGGTGGACGACACCGACCGCGTCCTGCTGTTCCGCTGGCCGAAGGCCGCCGGCGACCCCGAGGCGGGCCACTGCTGGATCACTCCGGGCGGAGGCGTCGAGCAGGGCGAGACCCTGCGCGTGGCCGCCGCCCGCGAGCTGCGCGAGGAGACCGGCCTGATCGTCTCCCCGGAGGAGCTCGGCCCGCAGGTCGCCCTGGCCTCCGGCTACGCCGATCTCGGCTGGGCCCGAGGCGTGTTCCGGGACGACTTCTTCCTGTTCCGCACGCGGGCCCTCGACATCGACACCACCGGCTTCACCCGGATCGAGCGCGAGCACGTCAGCGCCCACCGCTGGTGGCGGATCGAGGAGCTGGAGAGCGTGGAAGAGCCGGTCTACCCCCTCATGCTCGCGGAACTCCTCACCGACCTCCTGGCGGGCCGCACCCCCACCGAGCCGATCCGCCTCCCCTGGCACCACTGAACAACCCACCGAACGTGGCCGGCCCGCCGGATGCCGGGCCGGGGAGGACGGTCAGCGGCCGTCGACGCGTCCGGCGGCGAAAATGGCGGCTTGGGGACGCCGACCGGAGTTCCCTTGAGAGCTCAATGCTCGACGCGGCGTGTGAGGGTCTCCCATCGCCCCCACGAGCGCGTCTGAGGGCGCGTCCGCGCCAACGTCCGGGTGGCCGGTGAGGACGAGGCCGCGATGCCACGCCGTGCGGCGTGTGAGCGCCCAACCGGGTGTCGTGCGCAGGGACACATGGCCTTGGCCCGGGGAACCGGACGCGAGGAGTTCCGCCGTGACGGCGGTGTAGACGTACCCCGTGCATGGATGGGGAAGGACCGAACGCATCGCCACTGCGGAGGCGGGGCCAGGACGGCGGGCGGCTTCTTCGACGCATCTGCTTTTGATGGCGGCCAACGACTCGGTGTCTATGGTGGCTCGTCCTGTCACCCCCTGCCACACCGCGTAGCCGATGAGGCCGAGGAGGCCGGTGAGGTAGAGGGCCATGATTCCGGAAGGCCATGGCTGGGGCCTCCAGGAGCCGGTCACGATTCCGGTGCCGACGTACCCGGAGACGGCGAGCGCGACGATGGTCGTGTGCAGTGCGATGACGGCGCGGTCCCGGACGGGTGGCGGGAGTGGTCGCTCGGCTGTAGGTCCGGGGGGCGAGTCAAGCGTCGGTGCGCACATGGAATGTCCGATCAGGAAGGTGGTGGGGCGATCTGACTGCGTGCTGCTCACGCTGCGGGACGGAACGTGACCTGCCACAAGGGTCGCGGGCATCTGGAGGTACGCGCGAGCCCTTTGCAGGAATTGAGTACGCGGCCAAGGGGGCAGAAGATCGGGCTTCGCTGAACACGGGTGGACTCATGTCGTTATGACTGTTATCCATCTCATTGCGAAGTTCTGCGAGTGCGTCAGTCAGCATAACCGTGATATGTCGCCAGACGATCCGTGCAAAGTTGCCGAACTTCCTGGAGAAGTTGTCATCCGAGCAACACCTCCTTGTCTTTTAGGGTTATAGTCCGGATCCGGTCAGAGGTCGGCTCTGCCTGACCCTCATTATGGCTCACTGGCTTTGACTATAAAGGGCGACCATAAATATCCGGTTCGAGATGGTAGCCCAATGGCCACATCGCTGTAGCTCGCTTCTTCGTACCGTCCGGTACTGTGGACGAATGTCACATAACAGCCGTTTGTTGGAAGTCGGACATTTTGCTCTTCGGGCCGAGAAGCGGACGGCGGTCGCCCCTTCCTGGTTCTCGGGGGTGCTGACTCTGGCCTCTGACCGACTGGGTGGGGCGGTCGGCCTCAGGGCGACCTAGGCGGGGACCGGCTCCGGTTCCGAGCGCTTGCCGCCCCGAAAGGAAGATCGAAAAGTCCAGTTCGCTCGGCTGTGCGCGTGAGGGGTGCCGTGCCAGGGCGGCGCGGCGGTCCGGCAGCCCCGATCGCCCTGGATGTGTGGATCCGCACCCGGTGGCCCCCGCCGGTGTGTCACGAGAAGCTGTCAACCCGGGCCGCCCGGCGAATGTAACGAACATCACACTCGGTCCGGTCCGAACTCCCCCTTCGACGCTCCTGCTTCGTCGGGCGTTGACCGGATTTGCATCATGGCGGCCATTTCCCCTGCTCAGCAGATCGGCGCCTCCCTCCATGTCGACATTAGAACGAGATTCCAGGCCGTCGTCCATATAGTCCGGTCGGGCTATTGGCGGACTAGGGAGAACTATTCGCCACCCCCCGAGCGTTGGTCCGGTGTCCTGAAGCGTCTGCGCCGTGTCCTGGGCGCATGGTTAGGATCTGCACCCATAAGGTCACGACGAGGGAGAGAGGCAGGACCCCGCTACGGCTTGAGTCAACCGCCCGAGCGGCGGCCCGCGACGACCGCATGAACCCCCGTCAGGGAGTAGGTCGAGAGCCACGTCCCGAACAAACTCATGCGTCGTGACAGACCGGACGTTCCCCGGCAGATCGTCGTTTTTCGCCGAAGCCTGTGGACGGCCCTCGCCGGCTCCGCGAGGACGCGCACCCCTTCCGGTCGGCCACGCCTCTCAGTACAAGGACTTCTCCATTGTCTGAACACAGCTTCGATCCACCGTCCGGCGATCGCGGCCGCCACGGCCGCACGCGCGGGAGAGGCACACGGACCGGCTCTGGCACCAGCCCCAACCGGCACCACAGGCGCGCCGCTCCGCCGCCGGAGGACGGGGCGCCGCAGCAGAGCGCGCCCGGTTCGGATCGGCTCGACGACCCGGCCCTCCAGCAGGGGGCGCCCGCGGAGCTCTCGCCTTCCGGCGACCGGTCGCGGCAGCCCGGATGGCGGGGGCTGCCGCGCAGGCTCTTGTGGTTCCGGCTCGGAGCACCCGTCCACAACACGGCGGTCGTGGTGGCCTGGATCGGCTTCGCTGGCGCCATCGGCGCGTCGCCCCTCGTCCCGTTCGCGCTGTCGGCCATCGCCCATCGCGGCGGCGACGGCATCGGTTCACACTCCCGCGTGGCGACGATCATCCGCGTCCCCGCCGGAGAGACCTACGCCTACAGGTACCCGAGCATGTCCAGCCCGCATGCCAAGAAGAGGGCGGTCTACCGCGAGGGCGACACCGTCGAGGTCGTCTGCCAGATCCGCGACGGAGAGCCTGTCACCTTGCCTGGCGATGGCCGCCCCAACTACGCGGTCCGTGTGTGGGATCAACTTCCCAACGGCAGCTGGATCCCGGACATCTTCACTTCGCTGGAGGGCAAGCGGGGCGACAAGCCTCCGGCTGGTCTCGGGCTGTGTGCCGAACCCACCGGCGAGCCCGTTCCGGCACCCTGACCGGACGCACACCACGACCGTGCCGCCCCTCGGGCAGAAGGGACGGCGCTGACCACGACACGCCGAAGGGCCGGATCTGGAAGGTTCCGGCCCTGAACCTTTTCTTGAAGCAAGACACGGCGAACGGTACGGGTGATGGGGCGAGTCATCCGTGGGGGGTGAGGGAGGTGAAGCCTCCGACTATGGCTCCGTAGCCGACGTGGGCGAGGACGGTGACCAGGGGCGTGCTGGGTCCGTAGTTGAGCATCAGGAACCCGGGGGGTTCCAGGAGGGCGACCTTGGGTGCGCTGGTCAACGGGCTGCCCATTCGGGGGTGGACCAGCGGGAGCAGGATGTTGACCAGCGCGGTGCCGGCGAACATCCCGTGCACCAGGCCGAAGAGAGCCCCGAGCCCCCAGCCCGCGTGGCCGATGGCGAGGAAGACGGCGTAGTAGACGAACGCGAACACCTCGCCGCTGACGAAGTGAAGGAGGTAGCCGATCGCCTTGGCGCGGGCCCGGTTGGCGGTCAGGGCGGTGCCGAGCAGGAACGGCAGGTCCGCGCGGGTGAGCTTGAACTCGCTGGCGGCCCGCAGGACGGTGGTCAGGACCAGGGTGGCGACGAAGGCGCCCGCGGCGGTTCCCCAGGCGCTCACCCGGCCGCCTCCCCGGCGACCGAGCCGATGGCGCACGCGGCGTTGATCAACGCCAGGTGGCTCAGGCCCTGGGGCAGGTTCCCGAGGAAGGCGCCGGTGGCCGGATCGATCTCCTCGCCGTAGAGGCCGACATCGTTGGCCAGGCCGACCAGGTCGTCCATGAGGGCGACGGCCTGGTCGAGGCGCCCGGTTCGGGCGAGGCACTCGGCCAGCCAGAACGAGCACGCGAGGAACGCGCCTTCGGTGCCGCTCAACCCGTCCTCGCCGGAGTACCGGTCGACGAACGGTCCGTGCCGCAGCTCGCGGCCCACTGCGTCGACCGTGGCGCGCATGCGCGGATCGTCGGGCGGCGCGTAGCCGTGGAGGAGACCGAGCAGCACGGCGGCGTCCAGCTCCGAACTATCGGCGGAGCGCGTGTAGCAGCGGCGGCGGGACGAGAAGCAACGCGTCTCGACGAAGTCGCGCACCTGGGTGCGGGCGAGGCGCCAGCGGGCCGAACCGCGGTCCTGGATCAGTCCGCGCTCGCTCAGGTCGACGGCCCGGTCGAGCGCGACCCAGCACATCATCTTCGAGTGCGTGAAGTGCAGGGGCTCGCTGCGGACCTCCCAGATCCCCGAGTCGGGACGCCGCCAGGCGGCGCAGACGAAGTCGGCCAGCTCGGCCAGGCGCCGGGCGAGGTCCGCGTCCAGCCGTCCGGCGGCGCCTGCGTACAGCCAGCCGGTCTGCAGCAGCTCACCGTAGGTGTCCAGCTGGACTTGGGCGCCCGCCGCGTTGCCGATCCGAACCGGCCTGGAGCCCCGGTAGCCCGCCAGGGGGAGCGTCCGTTCCGGGGCGTGGCCGCCCCCGTCCAGGCGGTAGAGCACCCGCAGCCGCGGATGTGTGAGCTGGGTGGCGTGCATGAGCCACCAGAAGTAGGCGTCCGCCTCGGCGGGGCACCCCAGCCGGAAGAGCGCGTCGAGGGTGAACACCGAGTCGCGGACCCAGGAGAAGCGGTAGTCCCAGTTGCGTCCGCCTCCGACCTGCTCCGGTAGCGAGGAGGTGACCGCGGCGGCGATCGCCCCCGAGGGAGCGAAGATCAAGAGCTTGAGCGCCAGCGCGCTGCGGAGCACGGCGTCCCGCCACATGCCTTCGTACCTACGTTCCCGCGTCCAGCCGCGCCAGGCCGCGATGGTGTGCTCCATACGGGCGTCGCATTCGGACCGGGTCGGCAGGACGAGCGGTTCCTGGTGCGCGAACGGCATCGTCACCAGGGCCTGCCGCCCGGCCGCCAGTTCGAGGCGGCCGCTGATCGCCCGGTCGGAGCACACCGGCTCGCCCGCGTCCCAGGCGCAGACCGCGAGCGCGTCCCCGCCGGCCACCACCACCGGAACACCGGCGCGCCGTGTGATCCGCGGACGGCGGGCACCGTAACCGAACCGCGGCTGCACGCTCCACCGCAACGGCACGATGCCGGTCACGCCGTCGAGGCGCCGTTGCAACTCCCGCATCGGCCCCAGCGTTTCGCCGCCTTCCAGCGTCAGGGAGTCGGTGACCCGCACACTGCCACGGCCGGTGGTGAACGTGGTCTCCAGCACGTTGGTGCCCGGAAGGTACCGCCGGACGACCGTGAACGGTTCCTCCGGCTCCAGCAGGAAACGGCCGCCTCGCACGGGATCCAGGACGGCGGCGAACACCGAGGGGGAGTCCAGGTACGGCAGCCCCAGCCAGTCCACCGACCCGTCGACGGCGACCAGCGCGGCGCTGCGCCCGTCCCCGATCACCGCGTAGTCGCGCAGCGGGACGTGGCCGTCGCTCCGCCCGATCGCCATGAGTCAGGGCCTCACTCGGTCACGGCCCATCGCTTCCTCCCTATGACTCCAGGAATTCCCGCAGTTCACCGCCCTGAAGCACTCAGACGGCGAGTCGCTTGGCGCCGCGGCTTTGAGGCGTGTGGGAGGCGACCCGATTCTCCCCAACCGGTGTTAGAGGCAAATTGACCCTCTATTGAGTGCTAAATACTGGTTTGCGACGTATGTGTGGGAGATGGCCGATGTGGACTTCTCGGCGCTGTTCCAGGCGTTGCCCGTAGCGTGCTCGATCCTGTCGCGGGAGTGGGAGTACGTGACGGTCAACTGCGCGTACGAGCGGGCGTCGGGGCGGTCGCGCGAGCAGTTGATCGGCCGGTACGTGTTCCACGTCTTCCCCGGCGGGCCGGAGGGGGACAGCGCCCGTCGGCTGAGGGCCTCGCTGGAACGGGTGGTGAACGAGGGCGAGGCCGACCGGATGGGCCTGCAACGCTACGACGTCGAGGAACCGGCGGGGTCGGGGGTGTTCCAGGAGCGTCACTGGACCATCGTCAACACGCCGCTGTTCGGGCCGGACGGGCGGGTGGCGTGGGTGGTCAACCAGGTGGAGGACGTCACCGGGTTCGTCCAGCGACTGCGTGAGGCCGACGCCGGTGCCGAGCCGGTCCGGCAGGCGCTGGCGGCCGGGACGAAGGCGGTGGAGGCCGAGCTGTTCGCGCGGGCCCGCGAGCTGCAGGAGGTCAACCAGCGGCTGCGGCGCGCCCAGGCGCGAGAGCGCCACGCCGCGGAGGCGGCGCGCCGGGCCCTGGAGATCCAGCAGCAGGCCATCGCCGACACCTCCCATGACCTGCGCGGCCCCGTCTCCGGCCTGCGAACCCGCCTGGAGGTCGCGCTGAGCGACCCCGAGGCCGACTCCCGCCTGGTCCTGGACGCCGCGCTGCACGACGCCGAACGCATCGGCGACATCGTCGCCGACCTGCTGGAGCTGGCCCGGCTGGAGGCCCGCACCCCGCTGGACACCAGGTCGGTCGACCTTGCGCGCCTGGTGCGGGCCGAAGTGGACCGCCGAGACGAAGCACACCGGACGCCGGGCGTGCGGGTCACCGTCGACGCCGAGCCGGGCGTCATCGTGGACGTCTCGCCCGTCCGGCTGACACGCCTGCTGAACAACCTGCTCGACAACGCCGAACGCCACGCCCGAAGCCGCATCGAGGTGACGGTCGCCCGCGAGCGAGGGGAGGCGGTCCTGAACGTCACCGACGACGGGCCCGGCATCCCCGCCGACGAGCGCGAGAGCGTCTTCCGCCGCTTCTTCCGGCGCGCCGACGCCCGCCGGTTCGATCCCGAGGGCAGCGGACTGGGCCTGCCCATAGCCCGCCAGATCGCCCAGGCCCACGACGGCAGCCTGCACATCGCCGACCACTCGCCCGGCACTCGCTTCACGCTGCGACTGCCCCTCCAGCAGTCTCCCGACGGCTTCTAGGCTCGCCGCGCGGCGCTCTCCGGCGGCACCGGTCATCGAGGCGCCGGGCCTGGCCGGCCTCGGCTCCGCCCGAGCCTGGGCGGAGCGGCGAGGTCCACGCGGCTTCAGGCCAGGGTCCGGGCGGGCGCGGCCTCCCAGGCGAAGCCGTCCGGGTCGGTGAAGGCCTCGTCGCCGCCGGCGAGCACGAGCCGGTGCGAGCCGGTGCCGTCCTGGGGGACTCCGATGTCCTTGGCCAGGGCGCGGAGCGGGTAGAGCGCCAGCGTGACGGCCGAGGACGGGGTGTCGAACTCGGCGTACTTGCCCCCGAAGCTCTTGGCGACGGACAGACCGCGGTCGACGTAGAACCGCTTGCTCGCCTTGACGTCCGCGACCCCCAGGAGCAACGCGATCTGGTCGAACTCCCGGGCGGGGGGCGCGGAGTCCTTCTTCTTGGAGGACGCGACCTTGCAGATCGTCCCGTCCGGGGCCTGGACGACGCCGCCGTAGCCCCAGAAGGACTTCGTGGCGGGCTTCAGCGTCGTGGCGCCGGCGTCGACGGCGGCGCCGATGAGGGCGTCGACGTTGCCGGGCTGGGACGCGACGAGCGACAGCGCGAAGCCGCGGAATCCCGTGGCCGGCTCGTCCGAGGCGCGGACGTTCACGCGGTCGGCGATGCCGAAGGCCTCGTAGAAGGCCTCCGCGGCCGCGGGGTCGGAGACTTCCAGGGTGACGGATGCGAAGGAGATCATGATGCTTCTTTCTCGTTAGGTGGTTCTCGTCCGGTGGCGACGGTCGTGCTCAGCGGTCCTGGATCAGCCCGAGGACGTTGCCGTCCTGGTCGGTGACGGTGGCGACCAGCCGTCCGGCGCCGACGTCGTGCGCGGCCTCCTTGACGGCCGCGCCGGCGGCGGTCAGCTCGGCGAGCTTCGCCTCGATGTCCGGCACGTGCCAGTAGGCCACCGGCGAGGTCATGCCCTGCGGGCCGCCGTCCGGGACCAGCCCGATGTGCTGGCCCCCGACCTCGAATCCGACGTAGTAGGACGAGTCCGTCTGCGGGGCCTGCCCGAGAAGGGCGGTGTACACCGCCTTGGCCTTGGTCAGGTCGCTCACGGGATGCAGCACGGTCCTGATCCCGCGGACGGGGGAGCCGTTCATGGTCACTCCTGGAGTCGGGGGCCGCGTCGACCCGCTGTTCAACTGCACCCAGCCTCGCGCCGAGGCCGCCCCGGCCACATCCGTGGCGACTACGGAACCGGCTACGCACCCGCCCCTACGCACCCGCATACGCACCCGCCCTCATGCAACGCGGGCACGGATCGGGGAGAGGGGCGCTTGCGACAGAATGGGACAGTGGTAGCGACAGTGGATATCTCGCCCCGGGAAGCCGAGGTGCTGGAGCTGGTCGGGGAGCATCTCAGCAACGCCGAGATCGCGGCGCGGCTGTTCATCTCCGTCCGCACCGCCGAGAGCCACGTCTCCGCCCTGCTGCGGAAGCTGGACGTCCCGGACCGGCGGGTGCTCGCCGGGCGGGCCGCCGCGGGCGGCCGCGCCGCCGGCGCGTCGCGGCCGGCGCCCGTCCTGCCGGCCCCGCTCACCTCGTTCGTCGGGCGGGCGAGCGAGCGCGCCGAGCTGGCCGAGGTGATCGGGAAGCATCGGCAGGTGACCGCGGTGGGACCGGGAGGCGTGGGCAAGACCCGGCTCGCACTGGCTGTCGCGGCGGACGCCGAGGGCGCGTTCGCGGACGGGGTCTGGTTCGTCGATCTGGTGCCCGTCACCGACCCGGGCATGGTCGCGGACGCGGTCGCCGGCGCCCTCGGTCTCGGCGAGCAGCCCGGCCGCGGCATGACCGAGTCGGTGGCCGCCGCGCTGGCCGACCGGCGCGCCCTGCTCGTCCTGGACAACTGCGAGCAGGTGCGGGACGGCGTGGCGCTGTTCCTGGAGCGGCTGCTCGCGGCGTGCCCCCAGGTGACGGTGCTGGCGACGAGCCGGGCCCGGCTGATGGTGCCGTTCGAGCGGGTGTACGCCGTCCCGCCGCTGTCGCTGTCCGACGGGGAGTCGGACGCGGTCGCGCTGTTCAAGGAGCGGGCGACGGCGATCGGCTGGCCGCTGGATCCTCCGCTGCACGAGCACATCCGCTCGATCTGCGAGCGGCTCGACGGCATGGCGCTGTCGATCGAGCTGGCCGCCGCCCGGTACCCCACGCTCGGGCTGGACGGTCTCACCGCGGCCCTGTCCCACCCCCTGCGGACGCTCGCCGGAGGCCCCCGCGCCGACGACCGGCACCGCTCGGTGCGGGCGGCGGTGGACTGGAGCCACACCCTGCTCGAACCGGCCGACCGGGAGCTCCTTCGCCGGGTGTCGGTGTTCGTCGCGCCGTTCACCGCCGCCGCGGCGGCGGAAGTGGCCGGGGCCGAGCAGGGGGTGGTGGTCGAAGGGCTGGCCCGCCTGGCGGAACAGAGCCTGCTGCTGGTGCGGGCGTCCGCGGGCGCGACCGAGTACCGGGCGCTGGAGACGATCCGCCAGTACGGGGTCGAGCGGCTCACCGAAGCCGGTGAGCTGGCCGGGGTCCGCGCCCGGCACCTCCGCTGGTGCCTGGCGACGGCCGCGGGCCTCGCCGGCTCCGCCGGAACGGACTGGCGGCCCCGCTTCGACGCCGCCGCCGACGACCTCCGCTCCGCCCTCGCCTGGGCGGCCGAACAGCCGGACCACCGCGCGGACGCGCACGATCTCGCGCTCCGCCTGGCGGAACTCGCCTTCACCCGCAACCTGGTCGGCGAGTCCCAGCAGCGGTACGAGCAGGCCGCCGCGCTGGCCGGGGAACCGGCCGGGGCCGCGGCGGCTCTCCGGCACGCCGCCGCCGTCGCCGGGTGCCGCATGCACGGAGACGACATGTACCGGCTGCACCGGGCCGCCGCGGACGCCGCCCGCCGGTCCGGCGACACCGCCCGCGCCGCCGCCGACCTGGCGACCGCCGCGACCACCGTGTTCCGCTTCTCGGGCACGTTCGTCCGGACGCCGCCCCCGGAGGAGACGCTCGCGCTGATCGCCGAGGCGCGCGAGCACGCCGGAGACGACCCCGTCGCGCGGGCGGCCGTCGCGCTGGCCGAGGCCGCGTCGGTCGCCGACGCGTTCGGCGCCGACCAGGACCCGCACGACGACGCCGTCGCGCGGACGCTCGCGCGCGCCGAGGACGCGGTCGGGCTCGCCCACCGCACCGGCGTCCCGTCCGCCGAGTCCGCCGCGCTCGACGCGCTCTCCGCCGTCCAGAGCTGGGTCGGCGACGCGTTCGCCGCCGCGGCCACGGCCCGCCGCCGCGTCACCCTCCTGTCGTCCGCGCCGACCACGCCCGCTGTCGCCCACGAGCTCGTCCAGGCCCTCGGCGAGGCCGCCCAGACCGGCATCGGCGTCGGGGACCTGCCCGACGCCCGGCACTGGGCGAGACTCCTCGCGGATCACCCGTCGCTCGCCGAGGTGGGACACCGCGCGACGAGCTGGCAGCTGGTCGCCGACGCGCTGGCGGGCGACGCCGAGGGCGTGCTCACCGGCGCCGTCCGGTTCCTGGACGGGTGGCGGCGGAGCGGCAGCCCCGTGTGGCCGGAGCTCGAACCGGCGGTGACCGCCGTCGCGATGATCCACGGCCTCCGCGGAGATCAGGACGCCCGGAACGAGTGGAACACGATCCTGGAGCGGTTCGGCACGTCACCGAACCGGACCCATGGCCACGGCGCGGTGTTCGACGCGATGCTGCTGCTCCACAACGGGCAGGCGCCGGAGGCGATGGAGCGGCTGGCTCCCGGCCCCGGCGAGGTGTGGAGGTGGGTCACCTGGATCTGGCTCCACTGGTACGTGGCCCTGCGCGCGGAGGCCGCGGTCCTCGCGGGAGTCCCCGACGCACGCGAACGCCTGGCCGACGCCCACGAGATCACCGCCGGTGACCCGGTCGCCGGGGCGATCGTGGAACGCGCCGGGGCGCTCCTCGACGGCGCCCGGGAGCGGTTGCTCGCCACGGTGGACGCCTTCGACGCCGCGGGCTGCCGCTACCAGTCGGCCCGCACCCTGCTGCTCGCGGGCGGCGACCACGCCGTCCAGGGAACGCGCGCCCTCGCCGCTCTCGGCCTCGCCCCCACGGCCGTCCGCTGACCGGACGGAACCCGAACGGGCGCCGCAGCTCTTCCCCGTCCGGCCAGGCGGGGTGGTTCTGCCCGGTGCAGAACCACCCTCCGTGTGGATCCGGCCTCGTCCGGGCCTGCGGCGGCCTCACTCGCGGGGCAGGCGCTCCAGCCGCTTGGCGGCGGTGGCCTCGTGCGCGGGCATGAGGTCGGCCTGCGAGATGGTGACGACGTGCGGCGCGACCGTGCGGACCCCCTCGTCGGTGTCGATCCGCTGCCAGGTCACCGTCTTCAGGAAGGACGCGACGGACAGGCCGCCCGTGTAGCGGCCCGCGCCGGCGGTGGGGAGCACGTGGTTGGTGCCGATCACCTTGTCGCTGAAGGCGACGGTCGCGCGCTCCCCGACGAACAGCGAACCGTAGTTGCGCAGGTTCTTCAGGTACCAGTCGTCGCGGTCGGTGTGCACCTCCAGATGCTCGGCTTCACCGCCGAGGTCTTCGTCTGCATGGCGGGCGAATGGCGGTTCCGCTGGGGCGTCCATGGCGACGACGGCGAGGTGACCGTCCGTCCCGGCGACGTCATCTCGATCCCGACCTGGGTGTTCCGAGGCTTCACCAGCGTCGGCACCGACGACGCGTTCCTGCTCACCGCCCTCGGCGGAGGCGTCCTCGTCGACCCAGCCGTTCGCCACCTTCTCCTCCAGGGGGATGTGGCGCTGGAGGGGCGTCAGGATGCTCCCCGGATGGAGCGAGAAGGCCCGCACGGCGTCCTTGGCGAGCGCGTCCAGGTGGACGGCGAACAGCACGTTGGCCGTCTTCGCCTGCCCGTACGCCTCCCACTTGTCGTAGCCGCGCTCGAACTGCACGTCGTCCCACCGGATCGGGGAGAAGTGGTGCCCGCGCGACGAGACCGCGACCACCCGGGCCCCCGGCCCGACGGCCGGCCACAGGCGGTTCACCAGCGCGAAATGCCCGAGGTGGTTGGTGGCGAACTGCGCCTCCCAGCCGTGCCCGACGCGCGTCTCCGGGCAGGCCATGATCGCCGCGTTGTTGATCAGGATGTCGATGCCGCGGCCGGACGCGAGGAACCGCTCCGCGAACCCGCGCACGCTCTCCAGGTCGGCCAGGTCCAGTTCGTCCACCTCGACGCCGTCGATGCCGCCGACGGCCTCCTTCGCCGCCTCCGGGCGCCGCGCGGGGACCACCACCTGCGCCCCCGCGCCCGCCAGCGCCCGCGTCGTCTCCAGGCCGAGGCCCGAGTACCCGCCGGTGACGACGGCGAGCCTCCCCGTGAGGTCGATGCCCGCCAGGACGTCCCTGGCCGTGCTCTCGAACCCGAACCCCGATCCGATCGTGTGCTGTGGAGTGGTCATGCCCCGAACGCTACGAGCTGGAGCGCGCTCCAGGTCAATCCGGCGCCGGGACGAGCGGGCAGTGCGTGCCCCGGTAGACCGTCGGGACGCAGCGGTTGCAGTGGACGCACAGGGAGGGCGTGGACGGGTCGGCGGCGATCCGGTTCACGAGGTCGGGTTCGCGGAGGAGGGCGCGGGCCATGGCGACGAACTCGAAGCCCTCCGCCATCGCGGTGTCCATGCTCGCGCGGTCGGTGATGCCGCCGAGCAGGATCAGGGGCAGGTCGAGCTCGGCGCGGAACCTGCGCGCGTGCTCCAGCAGGTAGGCGTCCCGGTAGGGGTAGGAGCGCAGGAACCGCTTGCCGAACATCCGCAGGCCGATCCGCATGGGCAGCTTGTAGCTGGCCGCGAACTCGGGGATGGGCATCTCCCCGCGGAACAGGTACATCGGGTTGAGCAGCGAGCTGCCGGCGGTCAGCTCCAGCGCGTCGACGGTGCCCTCCTCCTGGAGCCGGCGGGCGACGTGGAGGCTGTCGTCGATCTCCAGGCCGCCGCGCACGCCGTCGCGCATGTTGAGCTTGGCGGTGATCGCGATGCGGTCGCCGACCTCGTCCCGGACGGCGCGGGCGATGCCGAGCGCGACCTTGGCCCGGTTCTCGATCGGCCCGCCGTAGCCGTCCTTGCGGCGGTTGAGGCGGGGGCTGAGGAACGCACTGGCCAGGTAGTTGTGCCCGAGGTGGATCTCGACGGCGTCGAAACCGGACTCGATCGCCAGCCGCGCGGCCTCGGCGTGGGCGCGGGTGATGCGCTCGATGTCCTCCGCCTTGGCGACCTTGGTGAAGGCCATGCCGAGCGGGTTGAAGAACCGCCCGGCCGAGACGGCGGGCCGCCCGTTGGAGCTGGCGTCGGCGACCGGGCCGGCGTGCCCGAGCTGCGCGGACGCGGCGGCGCCCTCCGCGTGGACGGCGTCGGTGAGGCGCCGCAGCCCGGGGACGGCCTCCGGCCGCATCCAGATCTGCCGCCGCTCGGTCCGCCCCTCGGGCGCGACCGCGCAGTAGGCGACGGTGGTCATGCCCACTCCCCCGGCGGCCGGCCGCCGGTGGTACTCGATCAGGTCGTCGGTGACCAGCGCCTCGGGCGTCATCCCCTCGGACGTGGCCGCCTTGATCACACGGTTCCGCAGCGTCAGCGGCCCGAGCCGCGCCGGTTCGAAGACCTCCACGATCCGCCTCCTCGCCCTGGGCTAGCCGAGCCGCTCGATGATGGTGACGTTGGCCTGGCCGCCGCCTTCGCACATGGTCTGGAGGCCGTAGCGGCCGCCGGTGCGGTCGAGCTCGTGCAGGAGGGTGGTCATCAGGCGGGCGCCGGTGGCGCCGAGGGGGTGGCCGAGGGCGATGGCGCCGCCGTTGGGGTTGGTCGTCGCCGGGTCGGCGCCGGTCTCCTTGAGCCAGGCGAGGACGACGGACGCGAACGCCTCGTTGATCTCGACGGCGCCGATCTCGCCGATCGTCATCCCGGTCTTCTTCAGCGCGTAAGCGGTGGCGGGGATGGGCGCCGACAGCATCCGGATGGGGTCCTCTCCGCGCGCGGAGAGGTGGTGGACGCGGGCGCGCGGGGTGAGGCCGTGGTCCTTCACGGCCTGCTCGGAGGCGATGAGCAGCGCGGCCGCGCCGTCGGAGATCTGCGACGAGACGGCCGCGGTGAGGCGGCCGCCCTCCACCAGGGTCTTCAGGCCGGCCATCTTCTCCAGGGTGGTGTCGCGGCGCGGGCCCTCGTCGGTGGTGACGTCCTCCCAGGCGACGGTCTCGCGCTCGAACCGGCCCTCGTCGATGGCGCGGATGGCGCGCTGGTGGGACTCGTAGGCGAACGCCTCCATCTCCTCGCGGGAGATGTCCCAGTCGCGGGCGATCATCTCGGCGCCGTTGAACTGCGACACCTCGGTGTCGCCGTAGCGGCGCGCCCAGCCCGCCGAGCCCGCGAAGGGGCCCTCGGTGAAGCCGAGCGGCGCCGCGGCGGTCATCGCCGAGCCGATCGGGATCTGCGACATGTTCTGCACGCCGCCCGCGACGACCAGGTCCGACGTCCCGGACAGGACGGCCTGCGCCGCGAAGTGCACGGCCTGCTGGGAGGAGCCGCACTGCCGGTCGACCGTGACGCCGGGGACCTCCTCGGGGAGCCCGGCGGCCAGCCAGCAGGTGCGGGCGATGTCGCCGGCCTGCGGGCCGAGGGTGTCGACGCAGCCGAACACGACGTCCTCGACGGCGGCCGGGTCGATCTTCGTCCGGTCCATGAGGGCGGTCAGCACGTGCGCGCCGAGGTCGGCGGGGTGCACTCCGGCGAGCCCGCCGTTGCGGCGCCCGACCGGGGCGCGGACCGCGTCGACGATGTAAGCCTCGGCCATGGGGGTGTCTCCTTCGTACGGGCCTAGCTCGCCTGGATCCCTTCGAGGAACATGGCGAGGTACTGCTTGGCGATGTCGTCGGCGGACAGCCGCCCGCCGTGCTGGTACCAGTTGGCCGCGACCCAGACGGTGTCGCGGATGAAGCGGTAGATGAGGGTCCGGTCGAGGTCGGCGCGGAACGCGCCCTCCTTGACGCCGCGGTCCAGCAGGGACAGCCACATCTCCTCGAACCGCCGCTGGGAGTCCAGGAGGTAGTGGAACCGCTCGCTGGTCGCGAGGTGCTTGGACTCGTTCTGGTAGAGGACGACCGCGGGACGGTGCCTGTCGATCGAGCGGAACGACTCGACGACGATGGCCTCCAGGGTGTCGCGCGCGCTGAGCCCGGCCTCCAGGACGCGGTCGTAGGCGGCCCACATGTCGTCCAGGAAGGTCGACAGGATCTCGTCGGCCATCGACTCCCGGGCCATGGAGCCCCAGCTCTCCCAGCGGGCGTCCTCTTCGCCGACCG
>NZ_JBEZJP010000022.1:0-38396 GCF_040653175.1 Actinomadura sp. NPDC048032 | reverse complement strand
CATCGAGGGGCTCGGCGCGGAGGTCAACGCCGTGATCGAGGAGGCCGGCACGGGCCCCGCCGACGTGGTCGGGTTCTCGCTCGGCGCCCCGACCGCCGTCGCGGCCGCGGCGCTGCGACCGGACCTCGTCCGGCGGCTGGCGCCCGTCGCGGGCCTGTCCCACGCGGGCGACGAGTACGTCCGGCAGCATATGGCCCTCTGGTCGAGCCTCGCCGGCAGCCCCGAGAGCTTCGGACGGTTCGCGACGCTCACCGCGTTCAGCCGCGCGTTCCTCAACCGGATCGGGCACGACGCGGTCGAGCAGCAGCACGCGTTCATGGAGCTGAACGACGACCGGCTTCGGCAGATCGACCTGGTCGCGCGGCTCGACATCCGGCCGCTGCTGCCCCGGGTCGCGGCGCCCACCCTGGTCATCGGGGCGACCCGCGACCAGACGATCCCCGTCGAGAACCACCGGGAGCTGTCCGCGGGCATCAGCGGCAGCGAGTACGCCGAGCTCGACACCGGCCACGTGGCGATGGCAGAGCGGCCCGACGAGTTCGTCAAGCTCGTCCGGGACTTCCTCGACCGTCCCTGACCGCCGCGCGCGCCGGGCACCATGGAGAACATGCGTCCCATCGATCAGCAGACCATCCTCATCACGGGTGCGACCGACGGGCTCGGTCGCGCCCTGGCCGCCGAACTGGCCGCCGAGGGCGCCACGATCCTCGTCCACGGACGGGACGACCGGCGCGGCGAGGCGACCCTCCAGGAGATCGGCGGCAAGGCCTCCTGGTACCGCGCCGACCTGTCCTCGCTCGCCGAGACCCGCGCGCTCGCCGAGGCCGTCCGCGCCGACCACCCGCGCCTGGACGTCCTGGTCAACAACGCGGGCATCGGCGTCGACGGCCCCCGGCGGGAGAGCGCGGACGGCCACGAGCTGACGTTCCAGGTGAACTACCTGTCCGGCTACCTGCTCACCCGGCTCCTGCTGCCCACCCTGACCGCCTCCGCGCCCGCCCGGATCGTCAACGTCAGCAGCCTCGGCCAGCAGGCCATCGACTTCGACGACGTGATGATCACTCGCGGGTACAGCGTGACGCGGGCGTACTGCCAGAGCAAGCTCGCCCAGATCCTGTTCACGATCGACCTCGCCGCCGAGCTGGCCGGGACGGGCGTCACCGCGAACGCCCTGCACCCGGCCACCTACATGCCGACCAAGATGGTGTCCTCGCCGATCAGCACTCTGGAGGAGGGCGTCCGCGCGACCCACCGCCTCGTCACCGACCCCGCCCTGGACGCCGTGTCCGGCCGCTTCTTCGACGGGCTCCAGGAGGCTCGCGCGAACGCCCAGGCCTACGACTCCGACGCCCGCGCCCGCCTGAAGGCCCTCTCCGACGAGCTCACGTCTCCCTGAGCCGGCGGTCTCAGACGTTCGCGGCCTCCCAGATCGGACGGACCTCGACCCGCATGATGCGCCATCCGTCCGCCGTCCGGGCGGCGCGCAACTCGTAGCGCTCGCCCAGCAGGCGCAGGCCGTCGTCCCGAGCGAAGACCACCAGCAGGTTCGCGCCGATCGCGGCCTGGTCGCCGTCCACGTCGATCAGGGGGTTGGTGATGAAGTGCTGCGTCGGCACCGTGTGGTTCCGGCGCGCCTGCGCGACGACGGCTTCGAGCCCCTTCGCGACGCCGCCCAGCGTGCGGGCCTCGACGTCCTCGGTGAAGACGGTCCGCCCGTCGCCGGGGCTCTTGTCGTCCAGCCACGCTCCCAGGCGGCTGACGAGGGTGGCGAGTTCGGCACGGTCGTCCATGATTCCCCATTCATTGGCACTACCAACATTGGCACCGCCAACATTAGATGATCGTTGGCCCCACCAACAAGCCCCTACACTGTCCGCATGACGACGTCCGACGACCGGACGCCCACGCGGCTCCGGCACACCCCGAGCTGGCTGATCAACCTGGCGTCCGCGCACAGCCACCGCCTGCTCGCCGAGGGATTCGCCGCGGCCGGCGCCCGCGGCTACCACTACCGGCTGCTCGCCGCCCTCGACGAGTACGGCCCGTCCAGCCAGGCCGACCTCGGCCGCCGCTCGGGCATCGACCGCAGCGACGTGGTCGCCGCCCTGAACGAGCTGGCCGCCAAGAACCTCGTCGACCGCTCCCCCGACCCGTCCGACCGGCGACGCAACGTCATCACGCTCACCCCCGAGGGCTCCCGCCACCTGGCGGACCTCGACGAGGTCCTCGGCCGCATCCAGGACGACCTGCTCGCCCCCCTGGCACCGGACGAGCGCGCCCGCCTCACCGACCTGCTGCTCCGCGTCGTCGACCACCATGCGGAGAACCGCCGCCCCGGTTAATCGCTGGTGGTCGTCGGGCCGGCCCCCTAAGGTGATCGCCCCCGACCGAGGAGCCGCCCATGCCCCCCGCCGTCCGCTTCGCCGAACTGCCGCCCGCCGCGATGAAGGCCCTGCTGGACGACGACCTGGAGGGCGCCGGCGCGGTCGCCGGGATCCCCCTCACCGGCTACTTCACCACCGGCGACGCGAAGTTCCTGTGGCGCTTCCGCCTCGCCCAACTCGACCGCGACCCGTCCCACGCCCCCTGGATCGTCCGGGCCGCCGTCGCCGAGCCGGAGGGCGTGGTCGTCGGCCACGCGGGCTTCCACGGCGCCCCGGACGAGAACGGGACCGTCGAGATCGCCTACTCCGTCGACCCCGCCCACCGCCGCAAGGGCTACGCCCGCGCGATGCTCGCCGCCCTCCTCGAACGCGCCGCCGCCGAACCGTCCGTCACCACCGTCCGCGCCACGATCAGCCCCGACAACGAAGCGTCCCTGGCCACCATCGCCGGCCAAGGCTTCACCCACGTAGGCGAGCAATGGGACGAAGAAGACGGCCGAGAACTCATCTACGAACGCCCCGCCCGCTGACGGCGTACGACCGGCCTTCTCTCATCACGGCGACGCGCGGCGGGGTTATTGGAAGGGGAGAGGCCGGTCACGTGGGGGGTGACCGGCCTCGGGTGGGGTGAACGTGGGGGGTGCGCTGGTTCCGGTTGGCTACCGGATGTCGAGGGCGCGGGTGAGGGTGCGGAACAGGTCGGTCTGGTCGGTCACGCCGAGGACGCCGGCGGCCTGCGGGCCCTTCGCGGCGATCCGGACCTGGGTGCCGGTGTGCTCCTGGGACTGCCCCGGGGTGTTGGTCGCGTAGTTCATCTTCATGGGGGCGCCGTCGGCGGTGATCAGCGTGGCGGTCTGGCCCGGGCTCTGCGCCTCCAGCGGGATGATCTGGCTGGTGTGGCCGTGGTCGGCGGTCACGACCACCAGGGTGTCGGGGTGCCGGCGCGCGTAGTCGAGCGAGGCTTGCACCGCCTTGTCGAACTCGGCCGTCTCACCGATCTGGCCGCAGGGGTCGGCGGAGTGGTCGCGCTTGTCGATGGAGGCGCCCTCGATCTGCAGGAAGAAGCCCTTGCGGCTGTGCCTGGTCTGCGCGTCCAGCAGACCGATGGCCTTGGACGCCATGGTCGACAGGTGCGGGCCGCCGAAGGAGCCGTTCGGCGTGCACCTGGCCGGGTCGGTGCCGCCGACCTTGGCCGCCGGACCGGTCCACTCCTGCGGCATGTTGCCGTCGGCGAACAGCCCCAGCAGCCTGCCGCCGGGCTTGGCCGCGTTCAGCCCGGCCTCGTCGGTGACGACGGTGTACCCGGCGGCCTTGGCCTGGTCGATCACGGTCCTGCCGGCGAAGGGCCCCGCCTTCACCGTCTGCGCGAAGCGGGCCCTCCCGCCGCCCAGGTAGAGGTCGGCGCCCGTCTGCACCTGCTGCTCGGCGATCGAGCCGGGCCCGCCGTTGGCCTTGTCCTGCGCGGGGCACTTGGCCATGTCGGCCGGGCCCTGGCAGCCGCGGTCCGCCACGTGCGCGGCCAGCACCGCCGGGGTGGCGTCGCCGAGTTCGGCCGTGGACACGTCGCCGGTGCGCAGTCCGGCCCTCCTGGCCAGTTCCAGGACGGTCGGGACCGGCTTGCCGTCCGGCGTGACCGAGATGGCCCCGTTGTAGGTCTTGTGACCCGTCGCCCAGCCGGTGCCGCTGGCCGCGGAGTCGGTCACGTAGTCGATCTGGCGCGGGTCGCTCCTGGTGACCGAGTACGTGGTGTAAGCGCCGGTCAGCGGCAGCGTGTCCAGGGCGAGCCGTCCGGCGGCGCCCTTGACGTAGTTGCGGGCAGCGGTGATCTCCGAGTCGCCCATGCCGTCACCGATCAACAGGATGACGTTGCGCGCCTTGCCGCCCTGCACCGCCCGCCGGACCTCCTGGGTCCGGTCGCCGCCGGACGCGTCCGCGAGCCCCGGACCGAGCGCGGCGGCCACCGCCCCGGTGGTGAGCACGACCGCGGCCGTCCGCCGTATCTTCGCAGCCGGAATCATAGGGTTGGCCTCCTGGCCCTCGTGGGTGACGAACAGGGACAGGGCACCAGGCCCAGGTGAGGCCGAGGCCTCGCCGATCACGACGGGCGGCTGAACAGTCGGCGAACGGTGGTGCGCCCCGGTCGCCGGCCCCGAGCCGCGCGCATCGGGGCCGGCGTCGTCCGCTACAGGGACGGGCGCGTCACGTTCACCGGCGTCCCGTAGTCGGAGAACTCGGTGACGGAGGTGAAGCGGACGGGGTCCCGGTCGGCGATCTCCGGGGTCGCGGTCGTGATGACCGTGGTCTGCACGATCTTCTGGATCTTGCGCGTCGCGATCCCGATCGTCACCGTGCCCGTGATCCGCGTCCCGGCGGGCGATCCCTCGGCGGGACGGGCCGCGTGGGAGAACGCGTAGGTCTGCACCGCGGTCGTCCCGCTGCCGGACCGGCCCTGGGGCGTCAGCGTCCCGAACGTGGCCAGCATCCGCAGCATCCGCCCGGGATCGGCGGTCAGCTCCTGCGGGCCGGTGGTGCCGCGCGTCAGCCCGTTCAGCCCGTGGTCGAGCTTGCGCCATCTCTTGCCGCGCAGCACATAGCGGTCGTCGCCGATGAAACGCTGTTCCATCGGCACCGATCCGGGGCCGCGCAGGTAGCCGCGCCGGTGGGGGGCGTCGAAGGCGCCCTGATAGGTCTCCACCGTTTCGCGGCGACCGCGCGAGCTCAGCGTCCAGGTCAGTTTCACGTGGAACGTCGTGCCCGCCGTCGCCTCGGTGGCCGCGGCCAGGGTGACGTCGCCGCCGCGTCCGGGGGTGATCACTCGATCACCGTCGCCGCCGCCGGAGACGAGGTTCCCGCCGAGGGTGGCGGCGGCCGCGACCAGCGCGATCGCGCCGGTGCCGAGGGCGCCGGCGGCCGTGCGGCGCCTGCGCCTGGCGCGCCGGCCGCGGTGCACCACGGCCTCGATCGGCGCACTGGGGATCGGGTGCCCGCCGGCCGCCGACCGCAGCATCCGGGTCAGCTGCTCATCGCTCATCGTGTGATCTCCTCGGTCTGCGGAAGGGCGAGCGTCGAACGGAGCCGTTTCATCGCCCGGGAGTGCTGGCTCTTGACGGTGCCGACGGAGCATCCGAGAAGGCCGGCGGTCGCCGCCTCCGTCATGTCGGCGTAGTGCCGCAGCACGACGACGGCGCGCTGCTGGCGGGGCAGGGCGAGCAGCGCCCGACGCAGCTCGTCGTCCGGTTCCCGCGGGGAGTCCGAGCGCGCGTCGAGGCGTTCGGGGGCCTCGGTCAGCAACTCGCGCCGTCTGCGCCGCCACCAGCTGACGTTGCCGTTGACCAGCATCCGTTTCAGGTAGGCGTCCGGATCGCCGTCGGCCACCCGGCGCCACCGCACGTACAGCTTCACCAGGCAGTCCTGGAGGAGCTCTTCGGCGCGGTGGGGGTCGCCGGTCAGCAGCGTGGCCAGGCCGTAATGGCGTTTCCACGCCGCGGCCGCGAACGTGGCGTACGCGGCTTCCTGCGTCGGTTCACTCACGCCCATTGAACGCCGCAGCGAGCCCGGATGGTTGGCAGGAAAGACCCGGCAAATGGCGGATGGTCTGTCTGCGCGGGTCAGGGGCCGATGCGGGGGCTCCAGCGCGGTCCCGCGTGCTTGACGAGGGCCGCGATGAGGGCGGCGTGCTGCTGCTCGTTCATGGGGCCGAGAACGCAGATGGGTCTGCGTTCGCTCTGGTCTTCCTCCAGGTCGGGGATCACCACATCACGGGCGATCCATCCGGCGGGGCGGAACCGGCTGGAGTTCGGGTCCGTGTCGCGGAAGCGGACGCGGAGGGTGTCGCAGCGGTGAGTCCGGCCCGCTGCCGTGCGTTCCAGCGACACCGTCTGGATCTCGTCCCAGGGAAAGACGCGCTGTCCGGCGGGGCCCGTGGAGGGGGTGGCGCATCGCGGGTCCCAGGTGGCGATGCCGCGCGGCCCGACGTGGAGGGACCATGGACGCCGGTGAGGCAGCCCACGGGAATGGCGGAGCCAGGCCGGAGTGATGAAGGCGAGACGAACCCCGTACACCAGGGCGGACACGCCGCAGAGGAACGCCGGCCACATGGCGATGAGAGCCGCGAAGCCCACCGGATCGCTCGTCGAGTCGTCCCCCCAGCGCGCTCCCAGCCAAACGACCGGCAGCGCGACGACGACGATCGCCCCTACAGCGCTCCAGCGAACGACCAGGGGTTTTCTGAGCGTTTCCGTGTAGGTGGAGGGAGCCTCCTGTCCGGACCAAGTGATCTCGAACGGTTCCCCGGCGTCCGGCGCGACGTTCCGCATCGGCGGCGTCGACGGGCCCTGCCCGCCAGCCTCCGCGCGTGCTTCACCATGGTCCGGAACGGTCGCGAACCGCGCCCGGCTCAGGCGTTCGTGAACGGCCCGCGCGCTGCGGGGACGCCGGTCCGGGGCGCGTTGCAGGAGATCCGACACCAGATCGGCGAGGTGCGGCGGGACGTCGGGCCGCAGGACGTTCAGCCGGGGCGCCTCGCCGTCGGTCTTGCGCCGGATGACGGAGAGGTCGTTGGCGCCGGTGAACGGCGGCTCGCCGGCCAGCAGCGCGAACAGGACGCTGCCCAGGGCGTAGAGGTCGGAGCGTTCGTCGCCGCGCTGGTCGAGGAACTGCTCCGGCGCACCGTAGGAGGCCGTGCCCGCGGGCGCGAGCATGGCGGTCGGGGCGACGGTGTAGGTGTGGGCGTGGGAGAAGCCCGCGATCCCGAAGTCGACCACCTTGACGCGGCCGTCGGAAGTGAGCATCACGTTCGACGGTTTGATGTCGTAGTGGACGACCTTCGCGCCGTGCGCCGCGATCAGGGCCTCGCAGATCGCCTGCGCGATGTCGAGCGCCCGCCCCGGCTCCATGGGGCGTCCGGCGCGCATGTGCGCGGCGAGGGTGGCGCCCTCCACCCTCTCCATCACCATGAACCGCAGGCCGTCGTGCACGCCGCGGTCGTAGAGGGCGACGACGTTGGGATGGTTGATCTGCGCGGCGGCCACCGCCTCCCGCTCGAAGCGGCGCAGCAGGTCCGGCGGGGTGTCGGCGCCGTCGAGGAGGAACTTCACGGCGACGTCCCGGTGCAGGTCGCGGTCGCGTCCCGCCCAAACCTCACCCATTCCGCCGCGCCCGAGGCGCTCGACCAGCTCGTACCTGCCCGCGATCAGCGTGCCGCGATCCACCCGCCGCCCCTCACGTGCGCGCCTCCGTCATCCTGATCATTGTCACGCGGCTTCCACATCATGCAGACGATTATGTTCCTTTGATCGGGCGGCACGCTCGCCGTCTATGGGGTTAGAACGCCGCCAGGTCGGGGCGCCCATCTGCCTCGCATCACGTCACCGTGCGTTCTCGTCGCCGGGCAAGAGGCGGCGGTGGGCCATGGCGAGGAAGGCGCGACCCGCTGGGCTGGCGTGATGGGGCCGGGCGGCGAGCACGATCCGGCGTTCCAGCGACGGACGGGCCAGCGGAACCCGGGCGAGAGCGGGCGGCCCCTGGAGCGCGGATTCGGGGAGGACGGCGACGCCGATCCGCTGGAGGACGAGCTGCCGGACGAGGGTGAGGTCGCGGGTCTCGGCGACGACGTTCGGGACGAAACCGAAGCGGGCGCAGGCGGCCTCGATGTTGGTGCGGAGCTTGCTCGTGCGGGGCGCGGTGACGAGGGGTTCGTCCCGCAGGTCGTCGAGGGTGAGCGAGTCCCGCGCGGCGAGGGGGTGGTCGGGATGCAGGGCGACCACGACGTCCTCCCGGGCGATCACGTGCGGGGTCATCTCGGCGGCGAGCGGGGTGTCGGCCGGGCCCTGGCCGACGATGGCCGCGTCGAGCTCCCCGGTGGCCAGGGCGGCGATCAGGCCGTCGGTCTCGTCCTCGCGGAGGGTGAGGCGGATCCGCGGATGGCGGCGGTGAAAGGCGCCCAGCAGCGCGAGCACCCCCTGGTCGGGCAGCGGTTGGACCAGACCGACCGCGAGGCTCCCGGTGAGCAGCCCGGACAGCGCGGCGATCGACTCCTTCGCGTTGGCGGCCTCGGCGAGCATGGCGCGGGCATGGGGCAGCAGCGCCTCCCCCGCGGCCGTCAGGGCGACGGAGCGCCGATCGCGCCGGAACAGAGGCTCGCCGACCTCGGCCTCCAGGCGGCGGATCTGCTGGCTGACCGCGGGCTGCGCCACCTGGACGCGCTCGGCCGCGCGGGTGAAGTGGCGTTCCTCGGCGACGGCGACGAAGTATCCGAGCTGCCGGAGTTCCATAAACAAACGCTATTACGAAAAGCGCAAACCTGTCTTGGACTTATCATGCCGGGCCGCCTTAGCGTCGAACCGTCGAACCGAACGGAACGTGGGAGGCCTGACCATGGGCAAGCTGGTGGTGCCGGAGTTCATGACCCCGAACGGCGTGATCGAGGCGCCGGAGACGAGCGGCGACATCCTGGCCAACGGCGGCGGGCAGCGGTGAGCGCCCCGATGCGGGTCAGGCTCGCGATGACCCTCGTGGCGTGGCTGGCGGCGTTCGCCGTGGTGATGGCGCTGCTCGCGGTCTTCGGCGACCTGCTCGCCGCGCTGCCGATGGCCGCCCGCGCGGCGGTCATCAGCGGGGTGCTCGTCACGGTCATGGTGAACGTGGTCATGCCGCGGCTCTCCACCGTGATCACCCGATGGGCCGGCGCCCCGCGCCCGGGACCGGCTCCAACGGGCACGGCGACCGGGCACGCCGACCAGGACACCGTCCATCTGTGAGCTCCGGAGGCGACCAGGGCGGCGGCCTCGGGCCCCACGGGCCGGGCCCGCCGCCCGCCGGTGTCGGGAGGCGGTCAGGAGCCGAGGAGCTCGCGCTCGATCTGCTCGAACTGCGCGCCCATCGCCTCGGCCAGCGCGGTGGCCCCCGACAGCGGGCGCACCATGACCGTCAGCTCGTCGATCAGGCCGTCCTCGTCGATGTGGAGGAAGTCGCACCCGTGCACCTCGCGGCCGTTCACGGTCGCCTGGAAGACGAGCGCGTGGTCGCGGCCGTCCGCGCCGACGATCTCCCGCACGTAGCGGATGTCCTCGAACACCCGCGCCGCGGCCCGCACGATCGCCGCCGTGATCGCCTTGCCGTGGTACGGCTTGAAGACGACCGGGCTGGTGAACACCGCGTCGTCGGCCAGCAGCCCCGCGATCGCCGCCGTGTCCCCGGCCTCCACCGCCCGCCTGAACGGATGCATGCCACACCCCCGAGATATCCAACTTGTTGAATAGGTGCAAATTACACTAGCCGGGAGGTCGGAGGCCGTCCACCAGGCGGCGGCGTGGCGACGATCACGGGCCGCTACGCTCGGAACCATGTCGTTGCGGAACGCGGTCCTGGCGACCCTTCTGGAGGGCGAGGCGTCCGGGTACGACCTGTCCAAAAGCTTCGACGCCGGCGTGGCCAACTTCTGGATGGCCACACCCCAGCAGCTCTACCGGGAGCTGGACAAGATGGCCGCCGACGGGCTGATCCAGGCGCGCGTCGTCCAGCAGGAGCGCCGTCCCAACAAGCGCCTGTTCTCCCTCACCGAGGCGGGCCGCCGCGCCCTGCACGAGTTCACCGCCCGGCCCCCGCGCCCCGGCGCGATGCGCGAGGAACTGATGGTGCAGGTCCAGGCGGTGGACGCGGGGGACGTCGAGGCCGTGATGGCCGCCCTCCGCGAGCGCCGGGCCTGGGCCGAATCCAAGATCGCCCGGTTCGAGCGGCTCCAGGCCCGCTTCCTGAACGGCCGCACCGAAGAGGACTACCTGGCCACCGCCGACCGGATCGGCCCCTACCTCACCCTCAGGCGCGGCCTCGCGTTCGAGCGCGAGAACCTCCGCTGGTGCGAGGAGACCCTGACCATCCTCGACCGCCGCACCGCCGGCCACCCCCTGAAGGGCTGACCGCCTCTTCGGCGGCGGCACGGCGTCCCGCCCGTCTCAGGCGGGAAGGGGCTCCACGCAGGCGAAGGCCGGCGGGCTCCCGCCGTCCGTCCGCTCAGCGGCGTCGATGTACCCGGCGAGGGCGTCCCGGGACCGGGCGAGCCTCTCCATCTGATCGTCCAGCCGCCGCAGCCGTGTCCGCATCGCGGCCAGCAGCTCGGGGCATCCGAGGAGGTCCGGGGCCTCCCCGGCCGCGCAGGGCAGCAGGTACGCGATGTCCTCGGAGGACAGACCGGCGCCGAGCAGGTGCCTGATCTGCCTCACCCGCACGACCGCCACGTCGCCGTACTCGCGGTAACCGTTCGCGCCGCGATCCGCCTCCAGCAGGCCCTGCGCCTCGTAATAGCGCAGCTGGTGGGCCTTGACGCCCGTTCGACGGCTCAACTCCCCGATCCGCATCGCATCCCCACTTGACCTTCACACCGGTATCAACGTTAACGATGCTGCCATGGACGACAACAGCGACATCCCCGTAACGGTCCTCGGACTCGGCCTGATGGGCCAGGCACTGGCCGGCGCGTTCCTGAAGGCCGGGCATCCCGTGACCGTGTGGAACCGCACGGCATCCAAGGCCGACCCGCTGGTGGCCGCGGGCGCGCGGCCGGCGCCGACGGCCGGCGACGCGCTCAGGAGCGGTCCGCTGGCGATCATCTGCCTCACCGACTACCCGGCCGTGCGGGAGGTGCTCGACGCGAGCGAGCCGGACGGCACGACGCTGGTCAACCTCACCTCCGGCAGCTCGGCGCAGGCACGGGAAGCCGCCCGGTGGGCCGAGCGGCGCGGCGCCCGCTACCTGGACGGCGCCATCATGGCCGTCCCGCCGGCGATCGGCACCGCCGAGGCGGTGATCCTGCACAGCGGGCCGCGACGGGACTTCGAGGAGCACGAGTCGACGCTCGGCGCGCTCGGCACCATCACCCACCTCGGCGAGGACCCCGGACTGGCGTCCCTCTACGACGTGGCGGGCCTGGCCATGATGTGGAGCATCCTGAACGCCTGGCTCCAGGGCACCGCCCTGCTCGGGACGGCCGGTGTCGACGCCGCGACCTATGCGCCGTTCGCGCAGCAGATCGCCGGCGTGGTGGCCGGATGGCTGCCGGGATACGCCGAGCAGATCGACCGCGGCTCCTACCCGGCCGAGGTCTCGGCCCTGGAGACCGACGCGCGGGCGATGGCGCACCTCGTCGAGGAGAGCGAGGCGGCGGGCGTCGACGCCGCGCTGCCGAAGCTGTTCAAGGCGATGGCCGACCGCGCGATCGCCGCCGGGCACGGAGCGGAGCAGTACCCGGTCCTGATCGACGAGTTCCGCAACCCCGCCACCCCGGAATGACCGCGTCGCGAGAGCGCGCCCGGGGCAGGCGCGAAAGGCCTGCCGGTGCCGCGTGACGTTCCGGTCTGGGCCTAGTCCGCCGCGCCGCCGAGCAGCCCCGAGGCTCGGAGTTGCTGGAGAGCTTCGGTGACGAACGGCGGCACCCGCAGACCCGCCAGACCGGAGAGCGAATAGAACTCCAGCTTCACGCCCTCCGTCAGCGGGAGCGTCGCGGGATCCCCATGCCAGAACCCGGTGAAGAACACCACACGATCACCGTCAGGCCCCGGGGGAGAGTCCAGCCGTTGGGTCAGGGGGAGGCTGAGGCCCGTCTCCTCGCGAAGCTCCCTCGCCATCGCTTCCGCCGGGGTCTCGTCCGGTTCGGCCAGGCCGCTGGGCAGCGACCAGTACCCGGGCCATGCGATGCCGGGGAGATCGTCCCGCAGATGCATCAGGACCCGCCCGAGGCGATCGGTGAGGATCACCGCCACTCCGAACGGCTCGTCCTGAGGCACAGATCCGACCAACCGACGCCCCCGTCCACGGAGAACTTCCGGCGATGCCAGAACGCACCGCGCTCACAACTCCAGGAGGTATACCCACGCAGAACCGGTGCTCGTGTCACCACTCTCGCCACTCGTCCGTGAGCTCGGCGGGGTCGATGCCCCGCCGCCGCGCCAGCGCCTCGACGTCGATTCCGGCGTGAGTGAGCACGTCGTCGATGTACTCGCAGAGTTCTTCGCGGTCGACGGTGTCGATGTCGTGGTCGTCGGTGCCGTCGATCTGGTTCAGCGCGACGACCACGTGTTCGACGGCGGCCATGACGGCCTGGTCAGAGGCGACGCCCAGGGCCGTCACCTCGGCTTCGAAAGCGAGCAGCGCCGTGTCGACCCGCTCCAGGAACACTTCGGGAAAGGTGCCGAGCCGCCACCAGCCCTCGGTAGGACGGGTGATCATGCGGGAACCGTAGCGAGCACCTCGGACGTCCGGGCCGTCAGAGCCGGGCACGCCCCGATGACGCGTCTTCGATGAGGCAGGCCCGCGCCGCGGGAGGTTACTGGGCCATGTCGACGAAGCGGCTGTAGTGGCCCTGGAAGGCGACCGTCACGGTGGCGGTCGGGCCGTTGCGGTGCTTGGCGACGATCAGGTCGGCCTCGCCGGCGCGCGGCGACTCCTTCTCGTAGGCGTCCTCCCGGTGCAGCAGGATCACCATGTCCGCGTCCTGCTCGATGCTGCCCGATTCGCGGAGGTCGGACACCATGGGCTTCTTGTCGGTTCGCTGCTCGGGGCCTCGGTTGAGCTGGGAGAGCGCGATGACCGGGACGCCCAGTTCCTTGGCGAGGAGCTTCAGCGAGCGGGAGAACTCCGAGACCTCGACCTGGCGGCTCTCGACGCGCTTGCCGGACGTCATCAGCTGCAGGTAGTCGATGATCACGAGGCGCAGGTCGTGCTGCTGCTTCAGGCGGCGGCACTTCGCGCGGATCTCCATCATCGACATGTTCGGGGAGTCGTCGATGAACAGCGGCGCCTCGGCGACCTCGCTCATGCGCCGGGCGAGGCGGGTCCAGTCCTCGTCCTGCATGGTGCCGGACCGCATCGCGTGCAGCGCCACCCGCGCCTCCGCGGACAGCAGGCGCATCGTGATCTCGTTGCGGCCCATTTCCAGGCTGAAGAACGCCGAGGTCAGCCCGTGCTTGATGGACGCGGCGCGGGCGAAGTCGAGGGCGAGCGTCGAGTTGTGCGTCGGAACGCAGGAACGGCCCGCCAGGTACAGGTGGTCGTCGTTGTCGACCTGGACGCACCGGACGGGCACGCTCTCGACGGGCCGGACGTCCACGATGTGCCGCACGGGCGTGCGGACCGCCGCACGCTGCCGGGACGCCTTGCGCGGCAGCCGGAAAACCGTCTCGGCAGGGACGAGGCCGATCTGCCAGAGGTCTTCTCCGGCGGGGTCGGCGGCCAGGGCGGCATCGTGACCGAGGCTGAGGAGGAGCTCGCGGATGTCAGCCGCGAGGCGCGCGGACGGGACGGCGACGTCGACGCGGCCGTCGAGGGAGAGGTGCCCGCAGACGTCGAGCAGCCCGGCCAGGAGCGCCCGGCGCTGATCGGCGGAAGCCCGCAGATACCGGGAGGGGATGTGCTTGCCGTCGAGCAGGCCGAGCGAGGCGAGCCCCTCGCGTAGGCCGGGCAGAAGGTGGCACCCGAAAACGGCCTCTGCGGCGACCTCCTGGCCGGTGGCCGCGATCTGGGTGATGACCGCGCCGTCCAGGCAGGTGACGCGGGCCGCGTCATCGTCACCGGCGCCGAGCCACGCACCGAGGACGTAGGGGTCGAGCGGCAGGTCGGCCTCGGGGAGGTCGAACGCGGCGGCGAACTCCACCGCGCGGCGAGCGCCTCCGTTCAGGGCCGCGAAGATCTGCTCGGTGGTCTCGATCCGGGGCGCGGTCACGTGCGGCGAGGCGGTGGCGGGGCCTTCCGTAGCGCCGGCCGGTGAGCCCCAGGGCGTTCCGCCGCTGATGCCGGTCGCCGAGGATCGGCGGTTGGCGGCGTGCACGAGCTCGGCGTGGCGGGCGCCGGGTTGCTGCGCCGTAGCGGGGCGTGCTTCGGCGGTCGGGCGGTGTGCGCACGGCCCTCCGCCCATGCCCGCGGTCGCGCGGACGCGGGCGCTCCCCTGACCTGCGAGAGGGACGCGGC
This sequence comes from Actinomadura sp. NPDC048032, assembly GCF_040653175.1. Lineage (NCBI taxonomy): Bacteria > Bacillati > Actinomycetota > Actinomycetes > Streptosporangiales > Thermomonosporaceae > Actinomadura > Actinomadura sp. NPDC048032. Next base: position 24,054 of record NZ_JBEZJP010000022.1, on the reverse strand, counting down.
AGGCGGCGTCGGCGACGGTGGGAACGGAGTGCCGGGCCTCACCCGCGATCGGACGCCGGCCGGGAAGGGAGGAGGCGTCTCGGGAGGCGCCGGTCTCGGTGGTGCGCCACTGGTGCTGGGCGTCGGCGACGATGACCTCGCCGTCGGAGAACTCGATCTCGTAGCAGGGGCGGCCGTGCATCACCTCGGTCGCCGCGACCACGCGGGTCGGTCTCCCGTCGGCTCCGATCAGGTGGTCGCCGGGTTCGACCTCGCCCATCGTCGTCCAGCCGGCCGGGGTCGGGAGCGGCGTGGCGACGTGCAGCGCCTTGCCCATGGCGGGCCGCGCGGCGACGACGATCATCTGGCCGGGATGCAGGCCGTTGGTGAGGGCGTCGAGGTCGGCGAAGCCGGTGGGGCAGCCGACCATCTGGCCGCCGCGGCTGCCGATCGCCTCGATCTCGTCGAGGGCGCCGGGCATGATCTCGCTCAGCGCGACGTAGTCCTCGCCGGCGCGCTTCTCGGCGATGGCGAAGACCTCGGCCTGGGCCCGGTCGAGGACCTCGTCGGCGTCGGCGCCGTCGGCGGCGTAGCCCATCTGGACGATGCGGGTGCCCGCCTCGACCAGGCGGCGCAGGACCGCGCGCTCGTGGACGATCTTGGCGTAGTACCCGGCGTTGGCCGCGGTGGGCACCAGGGAGATCAGGGTGTGCAGGTAGGGGGCGCCGCCGATGCGGCCGATCTCGCCGTTCTTGGTGAGCTCGCCGGCGACGGTGACGGCGTCGGCGGGGTCGCCCCGGCCGTAGAGGTCGAGGATGACGTCGTAGATGATCTGGTGGGCGGGCCGGTAGAAGTCGGGGGTGCGCAGCATCTCCACGACCTCGGCGATGGCGTCCTGGGAGAGCAACATGCCGCCGAGCACGCCCTGCTCGGCCGAGATGTCGTGCGGGGGGGTGCGCTCGAACTCATGCTCCTGCGGCCCGATATCCGCAACGCTCACCGCCACACCCCCTTCGTCCTGGCCCGCCGGCGCCCCGTCCGCCCATCGCCGACCGTTCATCCCACGTCTACCTGTCGCGTCGGACATTCTCGCGAGGGCGCGCCCCCGCGGGCAAAGCGTCCTGTGGACAAGCCTGTGGACGACCTGTGCAGACACGCGGTACAGGTTGTGCACGACCTGTGGACAACTCTGTGGATTCTCCGGGGACGACACCCAGATCCGGGTGCTGAGCTGGGATAACCTCGTCCACCGGGTGTGCGGGAAAGAAAGTGCCCCGCCGGACGCCTTGTAAGGCTTCTATTTCATATGAGAGTTACACCCTGGTAGCCTCGGCGCGATGACGACCCCCCGGCGGCTCGCGAGCGCGCACGACCGCGAGATCCTGCGCCTCGCCGTGCCGGCCTTCGGTGCGCTCGTCGCCGAACCCCTCTTCCTGCTGTCGGACTCGGCCATCGTCGGGCATCTCGGCACAGCGCAGCTGGGCGGGCTCGGGGTCGCCGGGCAGGCCCTCAACACGCTCGTCTACCTCTGCGTCTTCCTCGCCTACGGGACGACCGCCGGGGTGGCCCGCCAGGTCGGCGCGGGAGACCTGCCGGGAGCGATCAGGCAGGGCATCGACGGCATGTGGCTCGCGGTCGCGATCGGGGCGGTGCTGATCGCGGCGGGCTGGCCGCTGATCCCCTGGATCGTGGACGCGTTCGGAGCGTCCCCGGGCGTGGCGCCCTATGCCGTGACGTACCTGCGGGTGAGCCTGTTCGGGATCCCGTCGATGCTGGTCGTGCTGGCCGGGACCGGTGTGCTGCGCGGCCTCCAGGACACGCGCACGCCCCTCCTCGTGTCGATCGGCGGCTTCTCGCTGAACCTGCTGCTCAACGTGGTGTTCGTCATCGTGCTGGGGTGGGGGATCGCCGGATCCGCGTGGGGCACCGTCCTCGCGCAGACCGGCAGTGCCGTCGTCTACGTGGCCGTGGTGCTGCGGGCGGCCCGGCGTCACGGCGCCTCGTTCCGCCCCGACTGGGCCGGGTTGCGGACGTCCGCCACGACCGGTTTCGGATTGCTGGTTCGGACGGCCGCCCTGCGCGTGGTCCTCATCGTCGGGACGTCGATCGCGGCGCGCATGGGCGACCCGGAGATCGCCGCGTACCAGGTCGGGTTCCAGGTGTGGACGCTGCTGGCGTTCGCGCTGGACGCCATCGCGATCGCCGGGCAGGCCATCACCGGGCGCTATCTGGGCGCGTCCGACACCGCCGCCACTCGGGCCGTCATGCGGCGGATGGTGTGGTGGGGCGTCGGCTGCGGCGTCGTGTTCGGCCTGGCCGTGCTCGTGGTCCGGCCGTGGCTGCCCGCCCTGTTCACCGCCGACGGCGACGTCCGGAACCTCCTGCTCGCCTCACTGCTCCTCGTGGCGGCGCTGCAGCCGATCGCCGGGGTGGTGTTCGTTCTGGACGGCATCCTGATCGGGGCGGGCGACGGCGCCTACCTCGCCGTGACGACGCTCGTCGCCACGGCCGTCTTCCTGCCCGCCGCCCTCGTCGCCCACCGTGCGGACGCGGGCCTGGTCGGCCTCTGGACCGCGATCGGCCTCTGGATGCTGACTCGGATGATCACGCTGAGCCTGCGGGCCCGCGGCGACCGCTGGATGGTCACCGGCGCCGCCCGCTGACCCCGGCGAGGGGCCCTCATGAAGGTCAGGCGGGCACCGAGGAGACGGGCGGCGGGGAGGCGGAGGCGGTCGAAGCCTTGATGTCCGGCACGGGACTGTCGAGCATCGGCAGCTTGACCGACGCGATGTTCCTGGGCGCGCCGCACAGGACGAGGGAGCGCTCCTCCCACTGGTCCACCAGGGCCTTGGTGAACTCGTCCCCCTTCAGCCGCTCGTACACCGGCTTCGTCACGCCGATGTGCCAGGGCGCGACCGCCTTCGTGATGGAGAAGACCAGGTTGACGGTGTCGCCGGTCAGTTCCTCGGTGTACCGCTTCCCGTCCGACCGGGGGACGGCGATCACGGAACCGTCGGAGATGGCGCTGGACACGGCGAACCCCGTGGCCCGGCTGGGCGGCTGTCCCGTGCCGGCGTACTGGACTTCATGCTCGGCCTCCCTGAGCAGTTCCCAGCACTGGGGCACCAGGTCTTCCCATGCCACCGCGTGAGCCTCCTGCGCGGTCTTGAGCGCGCGGAGAGCCCGTTCGCGGGGGGTCCCCCGGTAGGCGACCAGGAGGCAGTCGCCCTGCCACGCATAGATGTCACCACCGAGGGACTTGGCGATCGGCTCCACCTTCGACCAGAAGCTCCGGGCCAGGACTCCGGCGCGCCTGGGGTTGTGCGGCCCCAGTTCGTACACGATCCGGCTGAAGCCTCGGATGTCCACCAACAGGAACGCCGCTTCGAACTCCGACGCTTCGAGATCTGCCTCTCCGGGCCTGGTGCTCACGTCTCCTCCTACTCCGCCTGGACCTGAGCCGCTCTCTTGCCCTCGGCGGGAGCGATCAGGTGCTGGGCCACGCTCGTCGCGATGAACACGGCCCCGATGGTCACCAGTGCGATGACCTTGACCTTCGACAGTGTGGGGACGTTCAGGAGTCCCCCGATCTGCATGTTCCCCCCTACGAGACCGATGGCGATGCACACCGCTCCAACGACGTCCAGCGACATGGTGGCTACCTTCCTTCCGGGTCGCTACACCCTGAAGGTAAAACATCCACATTCATTTGTGAAGCTCTCCACACATACAAGTGGGGTCGTACTTAGGAATCAGTGGAGTAGATCTTGCGAAGGCCCTCGAGGTCGAGGACGAGCATCCTGCCGTTGCGGGTCGCCACCAGGCCGTCGTCACGGAGCCTGGACCAGGTGGTGGACACCGACTCCCGGGAGATGCCGATGAGGCTGCCCAACTCGGTCTGGGTGCGCGGATAGGGGAGCCAGATGCCGTCCCGGTTGCTCCGGCCGACCTTCTCGACCAGGCTCACCAGGATCTCCGGGATCTGCATGGAGGTCTTGTGCTTCTGGAAGTGGATGTTGGCGGTCTGCTCGTCGACCCGCTCCGCGAGGATCTCCGTGTAGGTCCACCAAGCCTCCTTGTGGTTCCAGAGGAAATCCTTGAACTGGGTGTCCTCCAGCTCCAGCACCTCGACCTCGTCCAGGGCGCGCAGGGACGCGGAGCGCGGCTTGTTGAGCAGGCCCGCCATGTCCCCGACGATGTCGCCCTCTCCGCGGAAGGCCAGAAGCCTGCCGTTGGCCCCGGGAGCGGAGGGGTCTCCCGGCCTGGGGTCGGGCTCGGAGACGACGGCCGCCCACCCGCGCAGGATGATCATCACCGAGCGGGACCGGCCCCGCTGGCGGATCAGCCTGTCACCCGGCGGGAGGACGTCGCGGGTCGTGTACTCCAGCAGAGCCGCCCGCTCGGCCTTTCCGAGCCTTCCCCAGAAGGATGTTTCTTGAGTCATACACCGAAGTGTAAGCCTCCACATCGAGGTGTGGCCATACGCGCGGCCCCTTGTGAACCTAGATCGACGCGAGGGCCTCGGGGTCGACCGGGGTCAGCCCCCGGCCCCACCCCGTGGGCGCGGACGCGCCCGGCCGGCCCGATTCTCGGATTGCCGCCGCACCGCCAGTCACTCCCGCTACTATTCGAACATGTGTTCCACACATGGCGAGCGGATGGCCCGGCTGACTCAGGCGATCGACGACCTGGCGGCGGAGGGCCTCGCCGGCCTGCCCCCCGAGACCCTGGTCGAACGGGTGGCGGGCATCTGGTCGCTCGTCGAGGGCATCGATCCCGAGATCGCCCGCCGCCGCACCCGCTACACGACGCCCGAGACGTAGCGGCTCAGCCCAGGTCGTCGAGAGACGGCAGCAGCGGCGACAGGATCGACCCGCCGTCGGAACCACCGCTCTGGCTCGTGGAACTCTGGCTCGGCGCGCCCTCCAGACGTTCGGCCACCGAGCGCCGCAACTGGGGCAGCCGCGCGTAGAGGACGTCCCCGGGGCACGAGGTGTTGTTGTAGTCGCGGTGCCCCACGATGGCCTCGGACGGGTCGAGGTCGTACTTCTGGCAGAGCCAGACGCACACCTCCGTCAGCGATTTCCACAGGGCGCCCGGCACCGCCGCGGACATGTAGGTGCCCTCGTTCTCGATGCCGATGGTGTGCTGGTTGTGGTGCAGGACCTGCGCGCCGATGGCGAGGTCGCCGGACCGGATGGCTTTGAGGCTCCGGTTGCGCCCCTCCATCACGATGCCGCCGCGGCTGATCGTGAGCTGCTGGCCCGCGTCGTCCCAGCCGTTCTTGTTCATGTGGATGTTCTGGATGGACCGCGACAGCGCGAACGCGTGCGCGAGCGAGCGGTCCCGCGCGTTCGCCGTCGCCGTGTGGTGCACGATGATGTGGTCCGGCGGCCGGTCGACCACCTCCGCCCCGCGCCTCGGCGCCCTGGCGTTCCACTGCGCCCGCGTGTACACCTGCGGGGCGTCGGCCGTGAACAGCACGCGGTCGCCGGCCCCTCGGTCAGCCCCCGCCGTAAGATCTGCCGCCATGGCCTCATTCTGGCGGGACGTCCCCAGGGGCAGCATCTCCAGCAGCCCGGCGCCCACGACGCCGCCGATGACCGCCCTGCGTGTCAGTGCCCTGCCCGTGCTCCGCCGGTCGTGCGCGCCCTCCCCCGAATGCGCGATCACCACCGCCCCCCTTCGTCCCGCGACACTATGATCACGGAACGTAATCACCGCAAAGCTGATCACTCAAACACACGGCGATTCACGGGCGTTTCACGGGAAGTCCGCACATCCACGGCCTGGCAAACGCCGGCAGACCCCGCATCCCCGGCCCTTGCGACCAGGCCGAAAACGGGTTTCGGTTTGAGCACCAACGCCGACGACCCCCGGCCCTGAGCGGGTCCGGGGGTCGTCGAACGGTCGTGCGTCAGGCCTCGACGACGTTGACGTCGATCGTGGCGTTGACGTCGCTGTGCAGTCGCACGCTGACCCGGTGGGTGCCGACGGTCTTGATCGGGTTCCCGATCTCGATGCGGCGGCGGTCCAGGTCGGGGCCGTTGGCGGCGCGGACCGCCTCGGCGATGTCGGCGGCCGTGACGGCGCCGAACAGGCGGCCGTTGCTGCCGGTGCGGGTGCGCAGCGTCACGCGCAGCCCGCCGAGCCGGTCGGCGACCTCGCGGGCGTGCTCGACGGTCGCGATCTCGCGGGCCGAACGCGCCTTCTTGATCGAGTCGACCTGCTTCTCGGCTCCCCGGGTCCACTTGATCGCGAACCCGCGGGGGACGAGGTAGTTGCGGCCGTAGCCGTCACGGACGTCGATGACGTCACCGGGCTCGCCGAGCCCGGAGACCTGCTGGGTCAGGATGAGCTTCATGTTCTTTACCCCCTGCCTCAGCGCGCGGTGCTGGTGTACGGCAGCAGCGCCATCTCGCGGGCGTTCTTGATCGCCGTGGCGACGTCCCGCTGGTGCTGGGTGCAGTTGCCGGTCACCCGCCGGGCACGGATCTTGCCGCGGTCGGAGATGAACTTCCGCAGCAGGCCCGTGTCCTTGTAGTCGACGTAGGAGATCTTCTCCTGACAGAAAACGCAAACCTTCTTCTTCGGCTTGCGGGGAGGTGGCTTCGCCATCGTGGTGCTCCTTTGGGAGAGCCCCGCTCACGCGGGAATGGACGTGTACTCGTTGTCTCTTTGTCGCGCCGGAGCGGCGGTCCTAGAAGGGCGGGTCGTCGGAGAACCCGCCGCCGCCACCGCCGCCGGTGGCCCAGGGGTCGTCGGCCGGGGCGCCGCCCTGCTGGCCGCCGCCGAAGCCGCCGCCCTGCTGACCGCCGCCGAAACCGCCGCCGCCCTGCTGGCCGCCGCCGCCGAAGCCGCCGCCGCCCTGGCCGCCGCCGCCGAAGCCGCCGCCACCGCCGCCGCCGCCCTGCCGCTGGGTCTTGTTGACCTTGGCGGTGGCGTTGCGCAGCGACGGGCCGACCTCGTCGACCTCGACCTCGAAGACGGTGCGCTTCTCACCCTCGCGGGTCTCGTAGGAGCGCTGCTTGAGGCGTCCCTGCACGATCACCCGCATGCCGCGCTGCAGGGTCTCGGCCACGTTCTCGGCGGCCTGCCGCCAGACGTTGCAGGTCAGGAAGAGCGCCTCGCCGTCCTTCCAGTCGCCCGCCTGGCGGTCGAAGAACCGCGGGGTCGAGGCCATGCGGAAGGAGGCGACCGCCTGGCCGCTCGGGGTGAAGCGCAGATTCGGGTCCTCGACGAGGTTCCCGACGATCGTGATTACGGTGTCGCCTGCCATGGGGCTCGCTCCGGCTGCTGTGAGGGCTGAGCCTGGCTCAGTGGACCTCGGGGCGGATGACCTTGGTACGGAGGATCGACTCGCTCAGGTTGAGCTGCCGGTCGAGCTCCTTGACCGTGGCAGGCTCAGCCGACAGGTCGACCACCGCGTAGATGCCTTCGGACTTCTTCTGGATGTCGTACGCCAGGCGCCGGCGGCCCCAGACGTCGACCTTCTCCACGCTGCCGCCGTCGTCCTTGACGACCTTCAGGAACGGGTCGAGCGCCGCGCCCGCGGTGCGCTCGTCGATGGCGGGGTCGAGAATGGTCATGAGTTCGTAACGACGCATGCTGTGTCCCTACCTCCTCTGGACTGGTGCGGTCACGGTCTCTCCGTGACAGGAGGGCTCTTGCGTCCGTCGCGGCGGCGCCGGACCCGGATCGCCGGGCGGACCTGCCACGAGACCGATACAGGCTACCAACACTGGGAGGCGCACACGCCGGTTCCCCGAGCTGAGCGCCGGCGGAGTGGAGGGAACCGGGGTTCAGGGGTCGCCCCGGCACGAGGGACGCCGGTTTCCGGAGCGGAGCGCAGGGGCGGGCCAGGCGTGCGGCATGGGCGGACCTAGCGCCTTGCTTGGGACTGGGTGGGGCGGCTACAGCGGCGGCGTTCCAGTTCGGCCATGATGTCGGCCATGCGGGCGCGCATGCGGGCGGCCTGCGTGGTCAGCATCGACAGCTCCTCGACGAGCTCCGCGTCACCGATGAGCCCCAGCTCCGCTTGTTTCACGGTGTGCACCTCCTGCTCTTCCCCCGCTTCCCCTCGGAGGACGGACCCGAGCCGGTGTTCTCGAATCCGTGTTCGACCGTACCGGGTGCCGCCGACATTCCGCGCCGCCCACCGGTTGATCCCCGGCTTGGCTGGGAATTGCTTTACCCGCATGGTCCGTTCGGTCCCGCGCTCGCCGTGCGGCCACCGGCGCGGGAGTTCGAGCTGGAGGAGGGATCCCGATGTCCCAGCAGGCGACCGGCGCCGGCGCTCCGAAGCGCGCCGTCCGCGCCCAGAGCGAGGCCGAGCCCCATCGGCGGAAGGACGTGCTGGCGGTAACCGCGGTGACGCTCGGGATCGCGGCGCTGGTCCTCGGCTGGATCCCCGCGGCCCACTTCGCCGGGACGCTGCTCGGCGTCATCGGCCTGCCCGTCGCCCTGTACTCCCAGATGGTCTCCGCGACGACGAACGAGCGGTGGCTGAACGTGATCGGGATGGTCACCTCGTTCGTCGGCGCCGGCTTCGCGCTGAGCCACGGAGGCTTCTCGATCTGACCGCGGGGCCAGCGTGGCCGGCGTGACCGCGCGGCCTGTCGCAGGGCGCGGCTAGTCTCGTTGGCATGCGCATCGGAGCCCACGTCGACCAGAACAACCCGCTCGACAACGCCCGCGCGGTCGGCGCCGACGTCGTCCAGTTCTTCCTCGGCGATCCGCAGGGGTGGAAGAAGCCGGTGCTGCCCGAGGGCGTGGAGGCGCTGGCGGGTTCCGGCGTGGACGTGTACGTGCACGCCCCGTACACGATCAATGTGGCGACGTCCAACAACCGGATCCGGATCCCGAGCCGCAAGAACCTCACCCAGCAGCTGGAGGCGGCCGCGTCGATCGGGGCGAAGGCGCTGATCGTGCACGGCGGTCACGTGCTGAAGGACGACGACCCGGAGACCGGCTTCGAGAACTGGCGCAAGGTGTTCGAGCGGGTCGAATGCCCGATCCCGGTCTACATCGAGAACACCGCGGGCGGCGGGAACGCGATGGCGCGCAGGTTCGACCGGATCTCGCGGCTGTGGGAGGTGCTCTCCGGGGTGCCGGGCCTGGAGTCCAAGCTCGGTTTCTGCCTCGACACCTGCCACGCGCACGCGGCGGGGGAGGAGCTCGTCGACGCCGTCGACCGGATCAAGGCCATAACCGGCCGCATCGACCTGGTGCACTGCAACGACAGCCGGGACTCGTTCGGGTCGGGGGCCGACCGGCACGCCAACCTGGGCAGCGGCAGCATCGACCCGGAGCTCATCCTCGGCGTGGTGAGGGCGGCGGGCGCCCCGGTCGTGGTGGAGACGCCCGCCGCGGGCCAGGCCGACGACATCTCGTGGTTGCGTTCCAAGCTCTGACGAAGCAGAGTCGGGATCGTCGCCTGTGTCCGGGAACCGCGGTGGCGAGAGCGGCATCTAACTGCGCGTAGACCCAGCCTGACGACAAACTTCGAAGGTCACGTCACACTGGCATAATCCGGAACCAGCCCTCAGCGCACGCGTGCTCTCCGGCGGCGGGCGCGCGAATCGATCGGGAAGCACATGGCACAGCCCCCTTACGACCCCTACGGCTACGGAGCCCAGGACCCCTACGCCCAGTCCTACTCCCAGCCCCCGGCCGTGCAGCACCACTACTACGGGCAGTCGATGCCGGTCGCCCCGCCGACCAACGGGATGGCCACCGCGTCGCTGGTGTGCGGTCTGATCGGCTTCTTCGCCTGCGGCGTGACGTCCGTCCTCGCGGTGATCTTCGGGCACGTCTCGCTCGGCCAGATCAAGCGGACGGGCGAGGGCGGGCACGGCATGGCCGTCACCGGTCTGATCCTCGGGTACCTGATCTCCGCGGGCTGGCTCCTGATCCTGCTCTTCTACATCCTCGGGATCGCGATGTTCGCGGCGAGCGCCGGCTCCACCAGCACCTACTGATCCGGGCTTCCTCAGGGGAGCCGGGGGACGCCCGCCACTTCCACACCGACGCTCGACATCAGCACCGTCATGGGGGTGGGGGTGTCCCGCCAGTTCCTCACCGCGCGCCCGAACACGTCGAGGACGGCGCGCAGCGAGGCCGGGTCGGCGTCGGCCAGTTCCGCCCACGATTCGTAGAGCACCAGGTAGCCGTGCTTCGCGGGCGTCCATGACAGGTCCTTGAGGCATTCGCCGAGATCGTCCCAGTCGGCGCCCGCGCCCTCGGGCAGTTCGAACACGCCGCCGCACAGCCGCAGGAACGAGTCCCTGTCCCTGGCGCGGCGCCCGTCGAGGTAGAAGCCGCGCCAGCCGGCCTCGTCGGCGCGCTCCAGCCAGCTCGTGTCGCCGACGGCGCCCGGCACGGGAGGCGTCCGCCACTGGTAGACGCCCGGCCTCAGCCGCCCGGCGAGCAGCTCGGTCAGTGCTCGGTCCGCGTTCACGTCATCTCCCGGCAGTTCCCGCTCCCCGCCGATGCGCGGGGCCGGGGCGAGCCGCCCCGTCCGCCGCGTTCCGTTCCCCCACCCTCACCACGGAACCCGTCATAACCGGAAGATTCCGGCTATACCGCGCGTCCCTCCCCCCGCCCTCCTTCCCGCGGGGACGGGCGAGGCCTGCCCGTGGCGCATTCACGTGTCTTGACAGGGGTTCCGCCGACTCCTATTCTCTCGAATAGAGAGATGCTCAAATGACGAGCAACTCTTGGAGCGAGGTAGTTGCCCGATTCCGAGAGGAACACAGAGATGGACACCACGCCCACCGCCACGCCCACCGCCACCGGCACGCCGACCCGCGTCCAGGCCCACTACGAGAACGTCAAGAAGCTCGGCCACTGGACGACCGGCCGCCGCTTCGAGGTCCGCGCCCGCCGCGGCCTGGTCGTGCTGGACCTGCGCTCGCCGCGGATCCCGGACGGCGACATCGAGATCGAGGTCGACCTCGACCACGCGATGGTGAAGCTGCTCGTCCCGCAGGACGCCCGGATCGACCACTGGGACCTGCGCTACACCGGCCGCGGCCGCGTCAAGGACTGGACCGGCGAGAACGGCGACGGCCGCGCGATCCGCGTCACCGGCGAGGTCCGGCACGGGGAGATCCGCGTCCACCGCGGCGGCGTCGCCACCCTGTCGGCGATGTTCTCCCGCGAGTTCGTCCAGGACGTCCGCCGCGCCCGCCGCGAGGGCACCACCCCCACCGTCGCCGATCCGGCCCACGAGGACTGAGCCGGTCCCAGCAGCGTCACGGGCCCGTCCGGCGATCCCCGGACGGGCCCTTTCCCCGCCCGATGTGAGAGCGTGCGATTCCGGGTTGAGTCTCCAGCGGGTGGAGGCCGCAGGGTGAGGGGCATGGACGGCGACACCACGTACACGATCGGCGAACTGGCGCGCCGCACCGGGCTGCCGGTGCGGACGATCCGGTTCTACTCCGACGCCGGTGTCGTCCCGCCCACCCGCCGCACCGAGGCCGGTTACCGGCTGTACGACGCGGACGCCGCCTCGCGCCTCGACCTCGTGCGGACGCTGCGGGACCTCGGCGTCGACCTCGCCACCGTCCGGCGCCTGCTGGACCGGGAGGTCGACGTCGGGCAGGTCGCGGCGGCGCACGCGGACGCGCTGGACGTGCAGATACGCACGCTCAGGCTGCGCAGGGCCGTGCTGCGGGCGGTGGCCAGACGCGGATCGACCCCCGAGGAGATCGAACTCATGCACAAGCTCGCCCGGCTGTCCGACGAGGAGCGGCGCCGGATCATCACCGACTTCATCGACGAGTCCTTCGCCGGGCTCGACCTGCACCCCGGCTTCGCGGAGAAGATGCGCGCCGCGCTGCCGGATCTGCCCGACGAGCCCGAACCCGAGCAGGTCGACGCCTGGGTCGAGCTGGCCGAACTGGTCGGCGACCCCGGATTCCGGGCCTCGGTGCGCCGGATGGCCGAGTTCCAGGCGGCCGAGGTCGCGAAGGGAGCCGTCCCGGACCAGTTCGCCGCCCTCGCCGACCTGACCCAGAAGAAGGCGGAGCAGGCCATCGCGGACGGGATCGAGCCCGGCTCGGAGGCGGCCCGCCCCGTCGTCGACGAACTGGTCCGCGCCTACGCCGACGCTTGGGACGCCGCCGACGACGCCGCCTTCAGGCGCGATCTGCTGCGGCGGCTGGAGATCGGCACCGACCCGCGCACCGAGCGGTACTGGCAGTTGCTCGCCCTCATCAACGGCTGGCCCGTCCCGCCGACGCTGACGCCGCTCTACCAGTGGTTCATCGACGCGCTGCGCTCCCGCGGCTGACTCAGGTGGGCAGGGGCACGCCGGCGTGGTGGTCGCCGCGCCGGCGTGCCAGCGCCACCACGTCGGGTGCGCCGTCGAGGACGCCGCCCGCCGGGTCGTCGTCCCCGTCCGACCGGACGATGTCGGCGGACGGGACCAGGACGTCGCGCACCACCAGCACCGCCAGGAGGAGGACGGTCACGAACCGGGCGAGCAGCGCCAGCGTGTAGACGTCCTTGCTGATCCCGCCGTCCGGAGCGTCCAGGCTCAGCACCGCCGACAGCGTTCCGGCCAGGTCGGCGCCCTGCGTCTGGGCGGACACCGACAGCAGGAACCACCAGATGCCGAAGAAGTAGGCGATCTCGCCGAGCTGCCAGGCGACGAACGCCGGCAGCTTAGGCCGCGCCAGCACCGCCAGCGGCAGCAGCCACAGGACGTACTGCGGCGACCAGACCTTGTTCGGCAGCATGAACGCGACCAGCACGAGGAACATCAGCTGCGGCAGACGCGGGCGGCGCGGGGCGGCCAGGGCGAGGACGGCGATCCCGGCCGCGAGGACGAGGAACGTCCCCGTGCCGTACAGGTTGAGGAGGCCGGTGTCGGAGGCGGGCTTGTCCAGCCCGTGGTCCTGCAGGACGAAGAAGATCGAGCCCCAGTCGATGCCGCGCTTCTGGCTGAAGGTGTAGAACTCCTTCCACCCGTCCCACGCGAAGAGCATCACCGGCACGTTCACGGCCAGCCATCCGGCGGCGGTTCCGGCGAGCACGCGGCCCATGGGGCGCCACTGCCCGGCCCGGACGCACAGCAGGACGAGCGGCCCGAGGAACAGCAGCGGATAGAACTTCGCCGCGATCGCCAGGCCGAGGAGGACGCCCGCCAGGGCCGGGCGGCGCGCCGACCAGGCGGCCAGTGCCAGCGCCGACAGCGCGACCGCCAGCAGGTCCCAGTTGATGTAGGCGGTGAGGAGGAGCGCGGGGGACAGCGCGATCATCAGCCCGGCGCGCAGGGACCGGCGCCCGGCCGCGTACGCGGTGGCGAGGACCGCGACGACCGCGAGGACGGCGAGGAGCAGGACGGTGACGTTGTAGAACGCGAGGCCGCGCCCGTCCACCCCGAACGGCTTGACCAGCCACGCGACCAGCTGCATGAAGCCGCCGCTCAGCACCGGGTACTCCACGTACCGGATGTCGGAACCGGTGAACGTGTCGAAGTACGGGAGCTTCCCGTCGCTGAGCCCGCGCACGTAGTAGAGCGGATAGACGTCGGTGTAGCAGGCGTTCGCCGTCGTCTTGAGGAAGTCGAACCGCGCCGACGCGCAGGGCTGCTTCTGCAGCCAGCCGAGAAGGCACGTCAGGGCGGTGAGCCCGGTCAGCACCGGCGCGAGCCGCTTCAGCCGTCCGGGAGCGTCCGCCCGGTCGCTGTCGGCGGACATCGTGAGCCTCTCCGTGGACGACGACATGGACAGCAGCCTATTCGCCCGGGAGCGCGGGCGATCAAGAACGGGAACGGCCCGGAGCCGTGGGGCTCCGGGCCGTCGCGTCGCGGACGCGCCGCTAGTTGTTGGTGGCGGGGTCCTGCTTCCGGCAGGCCGGGTCGTTCTTGTGCTCGGGTTTCGCGCACCACCAGGTCTTGTCGCCGGTCGGAGGCAGGTCGGGGTTGCAGCCGAGCGGCATGTTGTACTGGTTGCACGGCACGTCGCCCGACGTCGGCGGGGTGATGGTCGGCGTCTCCGTCGGCTTGGGCGTCTCCGACTGGCATCCGGCCGGCGGCCGCTGCCCGCGTCCCTGGCCCTGCCCCTGGCCCTGTCCCGGCTGGCAGGTCGGGGTGTTGGTCGGCGTCGGGGTCGAGGACACCGTCGGAGTCGGCTTCGCCTTCGCCCACGGGGCGACCTCGCCGCCGTTGACCGGCGGCGGGAACGGCGTGATGTCCTTGCCCTCCAGGGCCTTCAGCATGAAGGTCTTGAAGAGGTCGGCCGGGACCGTACCACCGTAGACCTGGCTGTAACTTCCCACGCCGATCAGCGACTTGCGGTTGCCGTTCTTGTCCTGCCGCCACATCGCCGCCGACGTCACGAGTTCCGGCGTGTAGCCGACGAACCAGGCCGACTTGTTCTCGTCGGTGGTACCGGTCTTGCCGGCGACCGGGCGGGCGCCGAGGCTCGCGCGCTTACCGGTACCGCTGGTGACGACCGCCTGCATCGCGTTCGTGGCGTCGGCCGCGACCCCCTCGTCGAAGGCCGTCGTGGGCTTCTGCCAGGGCAGCTTCTCCAGCGGCTTCTGCTTGTTGTTCACGATGGAGCGGCCGCGGTTGTCGGTGATCTTGGCGATCACGTGGGCCTCCCGGTGCTTGCCCCCCGCCGCGAACGTCGAGTAGACCGACGCCATCGTGACCGGGCTCGCGTCGATGACGCCCAGCGGCAGCGACGTGATGGTGTTCGAGAGGTTCGGGGTGTCGTCCGGGATGCCCATCTTCTTGGCCATGTCCACGACGTTGGCCAGCTGGACCTTCTGCCCCAGGTCGACGTACGCCGTGTTGATAGACATCGCCGTCATCTGCTTGAGGTTGTAGACCCCGTTCTCCGAGCGGCTGTCGTTGGTGAAGGACGCGCCGTTGATCGTGCGCTTGTAGCTGCCGTCCATCGTCGTCCGCAGGCTGATGCCCTGGTCGAGCGCCGTGGCGAGCACGATCGGCTTGAACGACGAACCGGGCTGCACCTTGCCCTGGAAGGAGTTGTCGAACTGCTGCTTGCGGTAGTCGGGTCCGCCGTAGGCGGCCACCACGCCGCCCGTCTTCGGGTCGATCGCCGCGAGGCCGAACTGGATGTCGTTCTTCAGCCCGTTCTGCTTGCGGATCTGCGAGACGGCCTTGTTGGTGTAGTCCTGCAGGTCCTTGCGGAACGTGGTGGTGATCTTCAGGCCGCCGGTCTCCAGCATCTGCTCGTCGATGCCGAGCGACTTCAGCTCGTTGATGACGCGGTCCTGGAGGTAGCCGGTGTTCGGGTCGTCCGGGACGTCGCTCCAGTTCTTCTGCGTCTGGGGGAACTTCGCCTGGGCGCGCTTGCCGGAGTCGAGCCAGTTCTTCTCGACCATGCCGTCGAGGACGTAGTTCCAGCGGCTGATCAGCGCCTTCTTGGCGGGGTTGGAGTCGGGCCCGTAGGTGGCGAAGTAGCCCGGCCGCTGGATCATGGCCGCGAGCATCGCCGCCTGCGACTCGTTGATCTCGGTGACGGGCTTGTGGAAGTAGGCGCGGGACGCGGCCTGGATGCCGTAGGCGTGCCGTCCGAACGGGACCGTGTTCAGGTACAGCTCCAGCACGCGCGCCTTGTCCATCTCCTTCCCCATCCGGATGGAGATGAGGATTTCCTTGAACTTGCGGCTGACCGTGCGGTCCTGGCTGAGGTTCGCCCAGTAGTTGCGGGCGAGCTGCTGCGTGATCGTCGAGGCGCCGGCGACGTCGCCGCCGGTCCCCGCCCGGTACATCGCGCCCAGGATGCCCATCGGGGAGATGCCCGGCTCGTGCCAGAAGTTGCGGTCCTCCGCCGCGAGGACGGCGTTCTGGACGTGCTTGGGCACCTTGTCCAGCGAGATGTCCTCGCGGTGGGTGCCGATGCGCGCCAGCGGCGACCCGTCCGAGTAGGTGATCACCGACTCCTGGGCGGCCGCGGCCGCCTGCTTCTCGTTCGGGATCGGAGTGTTGGCGTAGGCGACGATGACGAGCGTCGCCAGGCCGAGGATGATCACGCTGACCGCGGCGACGACGATCTTCCAGTTCGGGACGTAGCGCTTCCAGCCCGTCTTCTTCTGGCCCGCCTCGTCGGTGCGCTTGCGCTCGCGACGGCCGCCGCCGCGCCCACCGCGTCCGCCGCGCCCGCCGCCGCGTCCCTCGTCACCCCAGAAGTCGTCGCCGCCGCCTCCGGAGCCGCCGCGCCCGCCAGGGCCGCCGGGACCGCCGGGACCACCCGGACCGCCGGGGCCGCCCGGGCCCCCCGGTCCGCCGGGAGGGCCTCCGGGGCCGCCTCGCATGGGCCGGCCGCCGCCTCCCGAACGCATGGCCGCGGGCGCGCCGCGGCGCCGCGCACCGCCCGGGGCGCCGGCCCGCGAGGGCCCGCCCGGCCTGCCGCCGGGGCGCGGCGTCCTGCCAGGTGGGGGCGAGCCGCTCGGCGGACCGCCCGGCGGACCGCCCGGCGCGCCGCGCTGCCCGCCCGAGGGCATACCGGAAGAGCCGGGACGGGGGGAGCCCCTCCGGCCAGAGCCCTCTCCGAAATCCGGTCCGTATCGGCTTGGGTTACTCACGCGGCCTCATCAACTGGGGGACGGCTTTGCGTCGTCCGAGCGTACTGTGCCCCCGGCGCGGAGGTGGCCGCTGAGGCAAGGCTCACCTTCGTGGGAAGGGGCGGGCGCATGCGCTCAAAGGCGCCGACGTGCGGCGAATCGCCAGGATGCTCCATGTCACACCCCCATATCCAGTGGACGGTTCGGTTCGCGTTGGCCGGCCGGTTCATTCGGGCGGCCTGGCCAGCAGCAGGGGCCGCAGGCTCTCGGTCTGGGCGGCCCGCCCGCCTCTCCGGTTGCGGCAGGCGGGGTCGCCCTGGTGCATCTGGCACCACCACCGCGGCGGCGGGTTGCTCGGCGGCTTGTTCGGGTCGCAGTTGCCGTTCTGGAAGGGGGACTGGCACGGCTGCTTGCCGTCGCCGCCGTCGCCGCCGTCGTCCTGGCAGCGCGGGTCGAACTTGCCCACCGGGGTGTTGCACCACGGCGGCTTGCCCTCGTCGTCCTTTTTCTTCTTCTCCGGCGGCTTCGCCCACTTCTGCTCGATCCCGCCCCATGCGGGCGGCGGGAACGCCTGCGCGTCCATGCCGCGGACCGCGTTCGCCATGTAGGACCGCCAGATGCGGGCGGGGATCGTGCCGCCCTCGACCTCGCCGATCTGCGGCAGGATCACCGACTTCTTCTTGCCGTCCGGGCCGACCGCGTCGTTGTAGATCGTCACCGCGGTCGAGACCTGCGGGACGTACCCGACGAACCACGACGAGACGTTCCGGTCCGTCGTACCGGTCTTGCCCGCGGCCTGGCGCCCGTCCGGCAGCGCGGCCGCGGTCGCCGTCCCGCTCCTGATGACCTGCTGCATCGCGTACGTCGCGTCCGCGGCGACCTTCGGGCCGAAGACGCGGCGCTTCTCGTAGTCCGGGCGCAGCCGCACCGTCTTGCCGTCCGACTTCTTGACCACGCGGATCACGTGCGGCTGGTGGTACGTGCCGCCGTTGGCGAACACCGCGTACCCCGCCGCCTGCTCGATGGGCCGGATGTTGTTGACGCCCAGCGCGAGGTTCAGGCAGCACTTGTGCGGTTCCAGGAGGTCGGACGCGATGCCGGCGTCGGTCTCGGTCTTGATCGCCTCCTCGATGCCGACCTTGCCCATCAGCTGGATGAACGCGGTGTTGACCGAGTCCTTCGTCGCGGTGATCAGGTTGATCGCCGGGCCCACGTCATGGCTGTTCGGGACGATCACGGGGCGGCTCGGGTCGTCCTTGGGCACCACGCTGCCGTCCGGGCCGATCGGCGTGTTCGACCGGCCCTCGACGAGGCTCTTCAGGCTGTAGTTCTGCTTCAGCGCCGTCGCGAGCACGTACGGCTTCATCGCCGACCCGGCCTGCGCCGAGCCCTGCCACACGTTGTCGAAGGACTGGGCCAGGTAGTCGGGACCGCCGTAGAACGCGACGACCTCGCCGTTCGCGGTGTTCACCGACACCAGGCCGACCCGGATCTTCTTCTTGGCGAGCTTCTTCGGGTCCACCTGCGGGACGGTCTGCTCGGCGGCCCGCTTGGCCATCGCCATCTTCTTGCGGTCGAACGTCGTGTAGACCCGAAGGCCCTGGGTGGTCAGCTCCTTGGTGTCGATGCCCTGCCGGTCGAGCTCCAGCTTGGCGCGCATCAGCATGTAGCCGCGCTGGCCGCCGTAGAGCTGGTTGCTGGTGCCCGCCTTACGGAGCTTGGGCGGGCCCTGCTTGATGTACTTGTCGGCGTCGGCCCGGCTGAGCTTGCCCATCGAGACCATGCCGTTGAGCGTGTACTGGTACCTGCCGGTCACCCATGCCTGGCTGGCCTTGTCGCCCGGGTCCCGGTTGGGGTTCTGGATGATGCCGCCGAGCAGGGCCGCCTGGTCGGGCCGCAGCTTCCACACGTCCGTCCCGAAGTACTCGCGGGACGCGGCCTGGATGCCGTAGGTGTCGCGGCCGAAGTAGATCGTGTTCAGGTAGAGCTTGAGGATCTCGTCCTTGGAGTGCTCGTCCTCCAGCTTCAGCGAGATGAACAGCTCCTGGAACTTGCGGCTGACCGTCCGGTTGTTCGGGTCGGAGTAGTAGTTCTTCGCGAGCTGCTGGGTGATCGTGGAGCCGCCGCCCGACCCGCCGGTCAGGTTCTTCCACACCGCCCGCGTCGTCCCCTTGACCGAGAACCCGGGGTCGGTGCGGAAGCTGCGGTTCTCGGCCGCCAGCACGGCGTTCTGGACGTTCGGCGGGATCTTGGCCAGCTCGACGCTCTGCCGCTTCTTGCCGATCCGGCCGATCTCGGTGCCGTCGGTGTAGTAGAAGATCGACGCCTGGTCCTCGACGCCCGCGACCGTCGGCTCCTTGGGGGTCGGGGTGTTGGCGTAGGCGACCCAGACCAGCGTGACGAACGCCGCGAGGCCGAGGCCGCAGACACCGCCCACGACCTTCCAGGACGGGATGAAGCGCCGCCAGCCGGTCTCGCGGGAGCGCAGGTGGCCGAGAAACCCCTTCTTGCCGGGCGGCCCATGCCGTCCTGGCCCACCGGGACCACCCGGACCGCCGGGGCCGCCGGGTCCTCCAGGGCCGAAGGGACCACCCGGGCCGGCAGGGCCGCCCGTGCGGTTGGCCGCGCGGACGCCGCCGCCGCGGAACTTCGCGGTCACCTTCGCGCCGAGTTCCTGTCCGGCCTTTCCGAGCTCACCGAGCTTCTCGCGCACGCCCGGCTTCGGGGCCGCGCCGGGCATCCCCGGCGTCCCGAACACCGCAGGCGGCCCCATTCCCCCCGCACCGGGCCCCATGCCGGGCGCGTTCGGGAAGCCGGGACCTCCCGGCGCCCCCATTCCCGGAGCCGCCTGGCCGCCGGGGGGTCCGCCCATCCCAGGACGTCCGCCTCCCATTCCGGGACCGCCCTGCATGCCGGGGGCGCCTGGCGGCTGGAATCCACCAGGTCCGCCGAACCCACCGGGACCGCCGAAACCACCTGGACCGGGCGGCGGCCCGCCGGGGCCGCCGTTAGGACCGAACCCACCGTTGCCGCCGAAGCCGCCTTGTCCAGGCATACCGCCCGGCCCGCCCGGCCCGCCTTGGCCGGTCGGCACGACCGCGTTTCCCGGAGCGTTGCGTCCGTCCGGGGCGACCGGTCCGCCTGGCGCGCTGGGAGCGGCGTGGCGGCCGGTGGACGGAGGGACCGGGCTCGAAGGGCCGCCCAGCGGACCCGGGCTCGCGCCAGGAGCGCCCATGTGACCGGGCCCTCCCGCCGGTCCCGGCGGGGCGGGGTTCTGGGGCATGCCAGAGGAGCCCGCGGGGTTCGTTCCGGCGGGCTCACCGTGGGCGCTCGGAAAGCCGGGGTCGCCGGAGTCACCGGGACGGGGATTCTGGTGCCCGCCCGGCCTCTGCGACCCAGGTTCCGGTCGGGGCTGGCTTGGATTACTCACGCGACCTCATCAACAGGGGACAACGGTTGTTGCCGAGGGCCGGGTGGCTCCCGGCCCTTGTTGCGGCTCGTGCGCCGTCCGAAGAGTACTGTGCGGGCTGGTGAGCGGGGGGAGCGTGTGCTCGGCGAAGGACGCCCCGGCCGGTCCGCGCCCCGAGGGGTCGGTGCTCCTCCTCACGTGCTCACCGTTCCGGGCGGTCCCGGGATCGAGGTCGTGCGACGCGGCCAGGTGATTCCAGGACGCAACTTTGACACATTTCCACCACATACACCCTGAAATCGCCACATTCGCGATACGGGCCGGTGGGGCCATCCGGGGCGTCCCAGGTAGATCGCCACTTGCCAGGACGAGCCGGGCTACGTATCTTGTCGATGTATCGAGTCGATACATTCACTCGATACATCGGATCGAGACATCGGCTTCTGCGGAAGAGGGACCGGGATGGCGGCCAAGAAGGGCGCGGGCGTGCTGGAGCTCGCCGTGCTCGGGCTGCTGCACGAGTCCCCGATGCACGGATACGAGCTGCGCAAGCGGCTCAACACCCTGCTGGGCATGTTCCGCGCGTTCTCGTACGGCTCGCTCTACCCGTGCCTCAAGCAGCTCCTGGCCAACGGGCTGATCATGGAGGACCGGCCGGAGGAGCCGAACGCGCCGCTGGCGCTGCAGAGCCGCCGATCGAAGATCGTTTACAAGCTCACCGCCGACGGCAAGGAGCGCCTGCAGTTGCTCCTCACCGAGGCCGGCCCGGCTTCGTGGGAGGACGAGGGGTTCGGCGTGCACTTCGCCTTCTTCTCGCACACCCGTGCCGACGTCCGGCTGCGGATCCTCGAAGGCCGGCGCAGCCGGCTGGAGGAGCGCCTGGAGAGCGTTCGCGCCGCCCTGGCGCGAACCCGCGAACGAGTCGACTCCTACACCCTGGAACTGCAGAACCACGGGCTGGAGTCCGTCGAGCGCGAGGTCCGGTGGCTCAACGAGCTCATCGGGCGCGAGCGGGCCGAGCAGGAACAGCAAGCACAGTCAGCTAAGCGAATTGACCAGGACATGCCTCGGGACGAGGGCCGCTGAGCGGTGGCCCAGTGCCTTCGGGGACGGGTGAGTCTCCACCACATGTTCCGCAACAGAGAAGGAGCGACCGGATGGGTTCCGTGCGCGTAGCCATCGTCGGTGTGGGCAACTGCGCCTCTTCGCTCGTCCAGGGCGTCGAGTTCTACAAGGACGCGGCCCCTGACACGCGAGTTCCCGGCCTGATGCACGTCCAGTTCGGCGAGTACCACGTGGGCGACGTCGAGTTCGTGGCGGCGTTCGACGTGGACGCCAAGAAGGTGGGGATGGACCTCTCCGAGGCCATCCACGCCAGCGAGAACAACACGATCAAGTTCGCCGACGTGCCGCCCACCGGGGTGACCGTGCAGCGCGGGCACACTTTCGACGGCCTGGGCGAGTACTACCTGGACATGGTCGAGGAGTCCGACGCCGAGCCGGTCGACGTCGTGCAGGCGCTGAAGGACGCCGAGGTGGACGTCCTGGTGTCGTACCTGCCGGTGGGCTCCGAGGAGGCCGACCGCTTCTACGCCCAGTGCGCGATCGACGCCAAGGTCGCGTTCGTGAACGCGCTCCCCGTGTTCATCGCCAGCGACCCCGAGTGGGCGCAGAAGTTCACCGACGCGGGCGTGCCGATCGTCGGCGACGACATCAAGTCGCAGGTCGGCGCCACCATCACGCACCGCGTCATGGCCCGCCTCTTCGAGGACCGCGGCGTCGAGCTGCTGCGCACGTACCAGCTCAACTTCGGCGGCAACATGGACTTCATGAACATGCTGGAGCGCAAGCGGCTCCAGTCCAAGAAGATCTCCAAGACGCAGTCGGTCACCTCGCAGATCCCGCACGAGATGGCGAAGGCGGACGTGCACATCGGCCCGTCCGACCACGTGCCGTGGCTGGACGACCGCAAGTGGGCCTACGTCCGCCTGGAGGGCCGCTCCTTCGGCGACACGCCCCTCAACCTGGAGTACAAGCTGGAGGTCTGGGACTCCCCGAACTCCGCCGGCGTCATCATCGACGCCGTCCGCGCCGCCAAGATCGCCAAGGACCGCGGCATCGGCGGCCCGATCCTGTCGGCCAGCTCCTACTTCATGAAGTCGCCGCCGGAGCAGTACAACGACGACCAGGCGCACGACGCGGTGGAGAAGTTCATCCGCGGCGAGATCGAGCGCTGAGAGCCTGATCACAGAGCGCCCTGAGGACGCCCTGACAGTGGACATTCCACTGTCAGGGCGTCCTTACTTCTGTAGAGAAACGGTGATGTACCGGCTCTTTGTCACGCTCTGGCCCTACTGTGACACCGCCGGTGACTAGCGCGCCAGGCTCTGAGTCAGTGAGGTGACACCGTGGCGGCACGCGAAATGATCAAGGTGACGGCGGGGGTGGCGGGTCTCGTGGTGGGGCTCGCCGGATGCGCCGGAGGAGGTGACGGCGCGACCGCGGAGGGCGCGTCCCGCCAGGGCGGCACGCTGCGCGTCGTCGGGTCCTCCGACGTCGAGCACCTCGACCCCGCGTCCGTGGCCAGCGTCGGCGCGTACGGGCTCGTCCGCACGTTCGCCCGGACGCTGTTCGGGAACCGGGCGTCCAACGACTTCCAGGAGACGGTCCCCGTGCGGCCCGACGTCGCCGAGCGGATCCCGACGCGCGAGAACGGCGACGTCGGCAAGGACCGCCGCACCTACACGGTCCGGCTGCGCGACGGCGTCCGGTGGAACACCACCCCCCCGCGCCCCGTCACCGCCCAGGACTTCGTCCGCGGCTTCGAACGGCTGTGCAATCCGGCCTCGCCGTCCGCCGCCAAGGGCTACTTCGTCTCCACGCTCAAGGGCATGGACGCGTTCTGCCGCGGCTTCGGCTCCGTGAACGCCAAGGACGCGCGGGCGATCGCCGCCTACCAGCGCGACCACGGGTTCGAGGGCGTCCGCGCCAAGGACGACCGGACGCTGGTGTTCAAGCTGAAGCGTCCCGCCAGCGACTTCCTCAACCTGCTGTCGCTGCCGGTCACCGCGGCCGCGCCGCAGGAGTACGACCGGTACGTCCCGGACGGCGCCGACTTCCGGCAGCACACCGTCTCCGACGGCCCGTACCAGATCACCGACTACAAGCCGGGCATCTCCTATCTGCTCACCCACAACCCGGCATGGCATGCGGGTTCCGACCCGCTGCGCGAGCGGCACGTCGCGAAGATCCAGATCACGCTGGGGCAGGACTCGCCGGAGACCGTCCAGCAGCAGATCGAGCAGGGCACCGCCGACCTCGCGTGGGACCAGCCCGTCCCGACGTCGGCGATCCCGCGGCTGCGCGACGACCCGCGCTTCGCGATCAGGGAGACCCCGAACAACAGCCCGTACCTGGTCTTCAACACGCGCAGCCCCCGCAACCGCGGCGCGCTCGGCGACCCCGCGGTCCGGCAGGCGCTGGAGTACGCCGTCGACCGCAGCGCCCTCATCAAGATCGTCGGCGGGCCGTCGGTGGCGAGGCCGCTGCACACGGTGATCCCGCCGGGCAACTCCGGCTACGCGGCCGTCAACCACTACCCCACGCCCGGCGAGTCCGGCGATCCCGCCAAATGCCGCGAGCTCCTCAGCAAGGCGGGCCGCACCGGCCTCACGCTGAAGTTCCCCTACCGGACGAACAGCGTCCACAAGCTGATCGCCCAGTCCCTCGCCCAGAACCTCGACGCCTGCGGGGTCGAGACCGAACTGACCCCCGACTCGGGCGGCTCCTTCTACTCCAGCACCCTGTCCACCCCGGCCCGCGCCCGCGAGGGCAGCTGGGACATCGCCGCCCCCGGCTGGGTCCCCGACTGGTACGGCAACAACGGCCGCTCGATCATCCAGCCCCTCTTCGACGGCCGCACCTACGGCCCGGGCTCCACCAACTACGGCGGCTACGACAACCCGCAGGTCAACGCCCTCATCGACGCCGCCCTCACCGCCCCCGACACCCAGCGCGCCGCCGGCTACTGGCAGCAGGCCGACCAGAAGATCATGGAGGACGCCGCGATCGTCCCCCTCCTGGACCGCGCCCAGACCACCTACCGCTCCTCCCGGGTCCAC
>NZ_JBEZJP010000021.1:0-38486 GCF_040653175.1 Actinomadura sp. NPDC048032 | reverse complement strand
GACGAGCAGGAGCGGCGCCGTGTCCGCGAGCTCGGCGAGGTAGTCGCCGACGGCCAGGTGGAGCCGGAACCGCCCCGTGACGACGTCGGCGCCGCCGCGCCCGATGACGGAGTCGTCCAGGAGGGCCCCGAGCCGTCCGGCGAGGCCCTCGGCGGGCGGGGCGGCGGACGCCAGGTCGCGCAGCAGTTCGGCCCAGGGCCAGGCGGCGGGCGCACCGGCGGTCTCCGGCGCCGTCCCCCACGCGCACGTCCAGCCCCGGCCGGCCAGGTCGCGCGCGAGCCTCTCGGCGAGCGCGGTCTTGCCCATCCCGGCGTCGCCGCAGACGATGACGACGCCGCCGCGGCCCGCGGCGGCGTTCCCTGCGGCCTCCTCCAGCCGCGCCAGTTCCTGGACGCGGCCGACGAAGGCCGGGCCCTCGCCGGGACGGGGCGCGGGCGCGAGCCGCAAGGCGGGACGCACCGGCGCCGGCCGCTCCGGCTCGCCCAGCGCGGGCTCCTGCGCCAGGATGTCGCTCTCCAGGCGGCGCAGCGCCGGGCCGGGATCGACGCCGAGCTGCTCGGTGAGGGCCGCGCGGGCGCGGCGCAGCGCGGCGAGGGCGTCGCCCTGGCGCCCGGCGCGGTAGAGGGCGAGGGACAGCAGCCGCCACGCCTCCTCGCGCAGCGGGTTGGCGGCGGCGTGGGTCTCCAGGTCGGGGACGGCCTCGGCGGCCGATCCGAGCCTCAGCATGGCCGCGGCGCGGTGCTCGACCGCCAGCCGGCGCCGCTCGTCCAGGCGGGCGGTCTCGGCCGCGGCCCACGGCAGGCCGCCGAACTCGGCGTAGGCGGGCCCGCGCCACTCGGCGAGCGCCGCCTCCGCGCGGCGGCGCGCCTCCCGCGGGTCGGCCGCCGCCAGCTCGGCGGCCTCGTCGATCAGCGCGTCGAACCGCCACGCGTCGACGGCGCCGTCCGGCAGCCGGAGCGCGTACCCCGGCGGCTCGGTGACCAGGATCCGCGCGGGCGTGCGGGGCGGGCGGTCCGGTTCGAGCGCGCGGCGCAGGTGGGACACGAAGGACTGGAGGCCGGCGGCGGCGCGCGGCGGGGGCGTGCCCGCCCACAGCTCGTCGACGAGCCGGTCGGCGGGCACCATGCGGCCCCGCGCGGCGACGAGGCGGGCGAGCACGGAGCGCTGCCGGTGACCGCCGAGGTCGGCGGCGGTTCCGGCCACCTCGGCCCCGAAGGCCCCGAGAACGCGTACGACTGGCGACATGTCCCGATCAGCCTAACCGGGGCATGCCGCCCTTCTGTGGTGACTCCCCCGGCTACGCGCGGCTGGGCTCGGGGCGCCGCTCGGCGGGCCGCGCGGGCGCCGCGCCGCCGTGCAGGTCGATCGCCGGCAGCACCCGGGCGAGCGGCTTCGGCAGCCACCAGTTCGCCCGTCCGAGCAGCGACATCGTGGCCGGCACCAGCACGAGGCGCACGACCGTCGCGTCCAGCGCCACCGCGACCGCGAGCCCGACCCCCATCTGCTTGATCACCAGGCCGGGGTCGGCGGCGAAGCCGAGGAACACCGCCACCATGATCAGTGCCGCGCTGCTGATCACCCGGCCGGTCGCGGCGAGCCCGGTGGACACCGAGCCGCGCGCGTCGCCGTGCAGCAGCCATTCCTCCCGGACCCGCGAGAGCAGGAAGACCTCGTAGTCCATGGAGACGCCGAACAGGACGGCGAACATCAGCAGCAGGATGAACGACGACACCGGGACGCTGTGCGGCAGGCCGAGCAGCTCCGCGCCCCACCCCCACTGGAACACGGCCGTGAGCACCCCGTACGCGGCGCCGATCGACAGCAGGTTCATCGCCGCGGCCTTCAGCGGCGCCAGCAGCGACCGGAACACGATCATCAGCATCACGAACGACGTCGCGACCACCACGCCGATCACCGGCCACAGCCGGTCCGACAGCACCCGGGACAGGTCCACGTAGATGGCGGTCAGCCCGGTGACCTCGGTGTCGGGCGGAAGCACGTCGGCCCGGATCCGGTCGACGAGGCCGGTCACCCGCGCGTCCTGCGGCCCGTAGTCCGGCGTCACCATGATCACCGCGGCGTCGCCGCGCGGGGAGGCCTGCGGCGGCGCCACGGACGCGACGCCCTCGGTGGCCTCCAGCCGGTCCCGCAGCCCCGGTAGGGACGCCTCGTCGGTCCGGGTGAGGTCGACGGCGACGACGAGCGGCCCGTTGGCGCCCGCGCCGAAGCCTTCGGCGACCAGGTCGTAGGCCTGGCGGACGGTGTTGGACGTGGGCTCGCTGCTGGCGTCGCTCGGCCACGTCCGCATGCCGAGCGCCGGGGCGGCGAGCGTGAGCATCAGCACCCCGGCGGCGAGCAGCCACGGCCAGGGGTGCCGGCCGACGTGCACGGCCCACCGCCGCACCCGCGGCGACTCCACGGCGATCGCCGCGCCGGCGGCGCGGTCGCGGCGGCGCAGCACCCGGCGGCCGGCGAGGCCCAGCACGGCCGGCAGCAGCGTGACCGCGCTCAGCACGGTCGCCGCGACGACGATCCCGGTGGTGAACCCCATCGTCATGAACACCGGGATCCGCGACAGCACCAGCCCGCACAGCGCCAGGAGCACCGTGAACCCCGCGAAGATCACCGACAGGCCCGCGGTCGCGATGGCGCGTCCCACCGCCTCCGGGACGTCGAGCCCCTCCGCGAGCCCCTCCCGGTGGCGGGTCAGGACGAACAGCGCGTAGTCGATGCCGACCCCGAGACCGACCATGGTGGCGAGCGTCGGCGCGGTGGTCGCGACGTCGGTGAACGCGGCGACCAGCGTGATCCCGGACACGCCGACGCCGAGCCCGGCCAGCGCGACGGCGAGCGGCAGCCCGGCCGCCACCACGGACCCGAACGCCAGCAGCAGGATGACCAGGGCCGCCACGATCCCGATCGCCTCGGCGACGCCGCCGGGCGCGGTCACGTTCTCGGGGACCTGGCCGCCGAACTCCACCCGGTAGCCGGCGGCGTCCAGGCTCCGCGTCGCCGACCGCAGCAGGTCGAGGGTCTCCTTGGGCCCGAGGTCGGTGACCGGCACCGAGTACCGGACCGTCATCAGCGCGGTCGCGCCGCCCTTGCCGATCTGCACCGGGTCGACGCCGCTGACGTGCGGCAGCCCGCGCAGCTCCGTCGCCGCCGCCGCCAGCTTCGCCTGGTCGACCCTGCCTGTCTCCGCGTGCACCACGACCCGCGCGTCGGCCCCCGCCAGCGCGGGGAACCGCTCCTTCAGCAGGTCGGTGGCCTGCTGCGAGCCCGTCCCGGCCAGCGTGTAGTTGTCGTGCAGGGCGCCCCCGGCGACACCGGACAGTCCGGCCATCGCGGCGACGAGCACCAGCCAGACGACGATGAACCGCCAGGGCCGCAGAGCGGCGGCCCTTCCCAGGCGGTAGAGCAGACGGGACATTACTTCTCCCCCAGAACGGCGTTGTTCGACGCTCCCCAGGCTCGCGTGCGCCCCTTGCCGTCCACTTGGCGCCGACTTGCGGTCCGCCGATCCGGCCGGGCGGACCGCCGATCCGGCCGTCCCGCCCGCCCGCGTTGCCCGTACGCTGGGGGCGTGAGCGAGCTGAACGCCGAGGACGCGAAGATCATCACCCTGGCCCGGTCGGCGCGGGCCCGCACGGGCGCCGCCGAGGGCGCCGCCGTGCGCGACGAGACGGGCCGCACCTACTCCGCCACGAGCGTGGACCTGCCGTCCCTGAAGCTCTCGGCGCTCAAGGTCGCCGTCGCGATGGCCGTCTCCAGCGGCGCCGAGGACCTGGAGGCCGCCGCCGTCGTCACCGCCGCCGAGGCCGCCGACCCCGCCGACGTCGCCGCCGTTAGGGATCTCGGCCCCAAGGCGCCGGTCCTGCTCGCCGCCCCCGACGGCAGCGTCCGCGACATCGTCCGCAGCTGAACCGGCCGGCGGCCGGGACCGTCAGCGGGAGTGGTCCGAGGCCTCCCGGCTCCTGGCGTCCGCCGGCGGGGCGCCGAGCCGCCGCACCAGGACGGTCCCGACCCGGTTGCGGCGCCCGGCGATCGTCTCGGCCTTGAGGGACAGCACGGGGCCGGGCTCGCCGGTGGAGGCCTCGTTCGTGGCGACCTCGGCGGTGGACCCCTCGATCGGGACGCGGCCGAGCGCGTGCGCGAGCAGGCCGCCGACCGTCTCGACGTCCTCGGCGTCGATCTCCACGTCGAACAGCTCGGCGAGGTCCTCCACGGGCAGGCGGGCGGTGACGCGGGCCGCGTCGTCGGAGAGCCAGGTCACCGGCGGGGTCTCCACGTCGTACTCGTCGGTGATCTCACCGACGATCTCCTCCAGGATGTCCTCGATGGTGACCAGGCCCGCGGTGCCGCCGTACTCGTCGATGACGATCGCCACATGGATCTGCCGGGCCTGCATCTCGCGCAGCAGCTCGTCGATCGGCTTGCTGTCGGGGACGTAGGTGGCGGGCCGCATGACCGAGTCGACCGTCTCGACCGACTCGCCCTCCCGGTGCTCCTGGCTGCGCCGGACGATGTCCTTGAGGTAGGCGATGCCGACGACGTCGTCCTCGTTCTCGCCGACGACGGGGATGCGGGAGAAGCCGCTGCGCAGCGCCAGCGACATCGCCTGCCGCAGGGTCTTCGTGCGCTCGACGAACACGATGTCGGTGCGCGGCACCATCACCTCGCGGACGAGGGTGTCGCCCAGCTCGAACACCGAGTGGATCATCTCCCGCTCGACCGGCTCGATCAGGCTGCGCTGCTCGGCGAGGTCGACCAGGTCGCGCAGCTCCGCCTCGGAGGCGAACGGGCCCTCCCGGAACCCCTTGCCGGGCGTGAGGGCGTTGCCGAGCAGGATCAGCAGCCGGGGCAGCGGCCCGAACACCCGGGTCACCGGGTGGATCACGGCGGCGCCCGCCAGCGCGATCCGGTCGGCGTGCTGGATGCCGAGGGTGCGCGGTCCCACCCCGATCACCACGTAGCTGACGACGATCATCACGGCGGCGGCGGTGACGTAGGCGCGCCACGTCTCGTCCAGCCAGGAGATGCACAGATTCGCGACGATCACGGTGGCGACCAGCTCGCAGCCGATCCGCAGCAGCAGGACCATGTTGACGTAGCGGGCCGGGTCGGCGACGACCTCCGCCAGCCGCCTGGCGCCGCGCCGCCCCTCCCGGAGCGCCTCCTCGACCGTGACGCGCGAGACCCGGGCGAGCGCCGTCTCGGTGCCGGCCAGCAGGCCCGCCAAGAACACCAGGCCCACCGCCAGGGCGGACAGCCACGCCTGCGCGGTGCTCATCAACCGCCGCGTTTCTCCCGCCAGGAGGTGAGGAGCTCGGCCTGAAGGCCGAACATCTCCCGGTGCTCCTCCGGCTCGGCGTGGTCGTAGCCCAGAAGGTGCAGGATGCCGTGCGTGCACAGCAGCTCCAGCTCCTCCGCGGTGCTGTGCCCGGCCTCCCTCGCCTGCTTCTCGGCGACGGCGGGGCACAGCACGACGTCGCCGAGCAGCCCCGGGTCGGCCTCGCCGTCCTCGTCGGCGCCGCCGGACATGTGCCCGGGTCGCAGCTCGTCCATGGGGAACGACAGGACGTCGGTCGGGCCCGGCTCGTCCATCCACTTCACGTGCAGCTCGGTCATCGCGTCCTCGTCGACCAGCAGCACCGACAGCTCGGCCAGCGGGTGGACGCGCATCCCGTCCAGGACGTGCCGGCACAGGTCGGCGATGGCCTTCTCGTCGACCTCGGCGTCCGACTCGTTCAGCACCTCGATGCTCACTGCCGCCCCCGCTTGCGGGGGCCGCCGCGCGCCGCGCCCTGCTTGATCTGCGGGACCTGCTTCTCGTCGAACCGGTTGTAGGCGTCGACGATCTCGGTGACGAGCTTGTGGCGCACGACGTCGCGGCTGTCCAGCCGGGAGAAGTGGATGTCCTGGACGCCGTCCAGGATCTCCTGGACGACGCGCAGCCCGCTCAGCTGCCCGTTCGGCAGGTCGACCTGGGTGACGTCGCCGGTCACCACGACCTTCGACCCGAACCCGAGCCGGGTGAGGAACATCTTCATCTGCTCGGGCGAGGTGTTCTGCGCCTCGTCCAGGATGATGAACGAGTCGTTGAGGGTGCGGCCGCGCATGTACGCCAGGGGGGCGACCTCGATGGTGCCCGCGGCCATCAGGCGCGGGATCGAGTCGGGGTCGACCATGTCGTGGAGCGCGTCGTACAGGGGGCGCAGGTACGGGTCGATCTTCTCGTAGAGCGTTCCCGGCAGGAAGCCGAGCCGCTCGCCCGCCTCGACGGCGGGCCGCGTCAGGATGATCCGGTTGACCTGCTTGTCCTGCAGGGCGCGGACGGCCTTGGCCATGGCGAGGTACGTCTTGCCGGTGCCGGCCGGGCCGATGCCGAAGACGATCGTGTGCTTGTCGATCGCGTCGACGTACCGCCGCTGGTTCAGCGTCTTCGGGCGGATGGTCCGGCCCCGGCTGGACAGCACGTCCAGGGTGAGGACCTCCGCGGGACGCGCGCCGCTCTCGCCGCGCAGCATCGCCAGGCTGCGCTCGACGGCGTCCGGGGTGAGCTGGGTGCCGCCCTTCAGCAGTTCGAGCATCTCGGTGAACAGCCGCGAGACGAGGTCGGTCTCGTCCTCCGGGCCGGTCACGGTGATCTCGTTGCCGCGGACGTGGATGTCGATGCCGGCGCCGAACGCGTGCTCGATCGCGTGGAGCAACTCATCCCGGGAGCCCAGCAGGCTCACCATCGAGTGGTCGTCCGGCACCACGATCTTGATCTGCGAGCGCGAGCCTGTCCGGTCGTCGCGCCCCGTGCGGGTTGCCCTCGCGTGAGTTGATTCGACCATCAGCCGGGCCTTGCGGCCTATCGGACCTGCCTTCTGTCTGCTCCGGGTGTCCTGGTGTACCGGTTCCATCGTACTGGCGACCCCCGACACACCGCCGCAGCATTTTCCCGCGCGCGGCGGGCGGCTCAGCCGGGCGGCCAGTTCAGGCCACGTCCGCCCAGCACGTGGGCGTGCACGTGGAACACCGTCTGGCCCGCCTGGGAGCCGGTGTTGAACACGATCCGGTAGCCGGTCTCGGCGACGCCCTCGTCGGCGGCGACCTCGTGGGCCTCGCGCACCATCTCGGCGAGCAGCTCGGCGTCCGAGGCGGCCAGCTCACCGACCGTCGGGTGGTGGTCACGCGGGATGACCAGCACGTGCGTCGGCGCCTGGGGATTGATGTCGCGGAACGCCACCGTCCCCGCCGACTCGCGGACGATCGTGGCGGGCACGTCCCCAGAAACGATCTTGCAGAACAGGCAGTCGGTCATCTGTCTCCCCTCGCGGCGGTCCGCGACCGCCCGGAAATCCTATCGGGACCGGCGCGGGCACGGATCGCGGCCGTCCCGGCCGGACAGGATTCCCGTCGATCGAATCGCCGTAGCGGTCGGCATTTCGACCGGCCACTGGCTAAGGTTGTCAGCTCAGGCGTAACCCCCCGGTTCGCAAGGCGTTGCGGCACATCTCGCCCCCGGCGGGAACGCCCGGATCACGTCGGTTCGGACGCGCCCGTCCGAATGGACGGCGGGGGGCCGGCAAAGGCGGCGGATAGGTGACCGAGGCAAACCAGGACATGCCCTTTCGTAAACCGAGCGACGAGGGTGCGCGTCCCACTGACGTGACCGAGACCCTCGTGGCCAGGGGCACGGCGGGCGCGGTGGCCGTCGCCTGGGACGCCGATCAGGCGGTGACCGCCCTCTACAGCGCCAACTACCGTTCGCTGGTGCGCCTGGCGGCCATGCTCGTCCGGGACGCGGGGACGGCCGAGGAGGTCGTGCAGGACGCGTTCGTCGCGATGCACGGCGGCTGGCGCCGGCTGCGCGACCCGGACAAGGCCCTGTCGTACCTGCGCCAGTCGGTGGTCAACCGGTCGCGATCGGTGCTCCGGCACCGCGCCGTCGTCGAGAAGTACGCCCCCAAGGGCCTGCCCGACGCGCCGAGCGCGGAAGCCGGCGCCATCGGAGAGCTGGAGCGCTCGGCGGTGATCGACGCGCTCTCCCGGCTCCCCGCCCGCCAGCGGGAGGCGCTCGTCCTTCGCTACTACGCCGATCTGTCCGAAGCGGAGATCGCCAACGCGATGGGCATCTCCCGCGGCGCCGTGAAGAGTCATACGGCGCGCGGCATGACCGCGCTACGCAACGTCCTGGAGCAGTTCTCATGACCACCGACCCCCACGACGAGCACGGCGAGATCCTCCGCCGCGCCCTGCACGCGGAGGCGGACTCGGTCAACCCCGCGGGCGACGGCCTGGAGCGCATCCAGGCCCGTATCGCCGACGGCCGGCGCCGCCGGACCGGCCTCGGACGGTTCGGCCCGGCGCGTTTCGGGTTCGACCGGTTCACCGTGAACTGGGCGCGCCCCCTCCTCGCCGTGGCCGCGGCCGTGCTGATCGCCGGGCTCGGCGTGACGGCGCCGCAGACGATCGACATGATCCAGCAGTCGGTCGGCAGCAACAGCCCGTCCGGCGACGGGGGCGACGACACCGCCGGGGACCGCACCGGCCCGGGGATCGACCCCGAGTTCCCCGTCCCGTCCTCGCCGGGCGCCAGCACGTCGGGAGAGCCGAGCACCCCGCAGACGCCGAGCACCAGTTCCTCGCCGGGGCTGTCGTCGTGCCGCATCCCCTCGCCGGGGGCCTCGGCCGGCTCGACCGCCACGCCGACGCCGGCGACCACGCCGTGCCCGAGCGAGACCCCGACGCAGGCGCCCCCCACGACGCCGGCCCCGCCCACGTCCACGACGCCCCCGCCGCCGAGCAAGCCCACCGAGCAGCCGACGCCGTCCGAGACGAGCGAGCCCGCGGTGACGACCGAGCAGAACCCCGCCACCACCCCGTGACGGCGCCCGCCGGCGCTACCAGCGGCCGGTGGCGGCCAGCAGCACGCTGGCCGCCGCGACTCCCGCGGTCGAGGTGCGCAGGACGGTCGGGCCGAGCCGAGCCGGACGCCCGCCCGCCGCGGCGAAGCGCTCCAGCTCGTCCTCGCTGATCCCGCCCTCGGGGCCGACCACGAGGACGATGTCGCCCCGCTCGGGCGGCTCCACGGCGCTCAGCGGCGCCTCGGCCTCCTCGTGCAGGACCAGGGCGAGGGACGCGCCGGCGATCCGCTCGGCGACGTCCTCGGTGGACTCCAGCTCCGCCACCTCGGGCAGGCGGCCGCGGCGCGCCTGCTTGCCGGCCTCGCGGGCGGTCGCGCGCCAGCGTCCGAGGGCCTTGTCGCGCCGCTCCGGGCGCCAGCGGGTGACGCACCGGGACGCCGACCACGGGACGATCTCGTCGACGCCGACCTCGGTCATGGTCTCGACCGCGAGCTCGCCCCTGTCGCCCTTCGGGAGGGCCTGGACGACCACGAGGCGGGGCGCGGGCGGGGGCTCCCGGTGCCGGGCCAGCACGTCCAGCGTGAGGGACGCCCGGTCGGCCTCGGTGACGACGCATTCGGCCAGCAGGCCCTCGCCGTCGGTCAGGTCGACCCGCTCCCCCGGCCGCAGCCGCCGCACGGCCGCCGCGTGCCGGCCCTCGGGCCCGTCGAGCAGGACGCGGTCGCGTTCCAGCTCGGCGGTTCCGGCGAGAAAGACCGGCGGGCTCATCCGGGCCGTCCGGGGGAACCGGGGCTCCGGCGGGCGTCGCTCATCGCTGCCACCCTGCTCCTCAATCGCCGCGGCGGCCTTCCTCGTAGGCCGCCGCCACCGCGCTTCAGTGCTGGTTGAAGACGTCCTTGAGACGGGAGAACACGCCGCGCTGCCCGGGGGCGAACCTGCCGGGCGGGCGCTCCTCGCCGCGCAGCACCGCGAGCCGCCGCAGCAGCTCCTCCTGCTCCTCGTCGAGCCTGTTCGGCGTCTCCACGTTGACGTGGATCATCAGATCGCCGCGGCCGCTCTCGTTGAGGTGCCGGACGCCCCGGTTGTAGAGCGTGATGACCTGGCCCGACTGCGTTCCGGGCTTGATGTCGACGCTCTCGGCGGCGTCCAGCGTCTCGATCGTGACGCTGGTCCCGAGCGCCGCCGCCGTCATCGGGATCTCGACCGTGCAGTGCAGGTCGTCGCCCTCCCGCTCGAAGATCGGGTGCGGCTTCTCCACGATCTCCAGGAACAGGTCGCCGGGCGGGCCGCCGCCCGGGCCGATCTCGCCCTCGCCGGCGAGCTGGATGTGGATGCCGTTCTCCACGCCGGCCGGGATCTTGACCTTGACGGTGCGCCGGGTGCGGACCCGGCCGTCGCCGGAGCACTCGGTGCACGGGTTGCGGATCACCGAGCCGAAGCCGCCGCACGCCGGGCACGGCCGGGCCGTCATGACCTGGCCGAGGAACGAGCGCTGGACCTGCTGCACCTCGCCGCGGCCGTGGCACGTCTCGCACGTCTCCGGGTGGGTGCCGGGCGCGCAGCCCGACCCCTCGCAGGTCGTGCAGGCGACCGCCGTGTCGATGGACAGCTCGCGGGTGGTGCCGAACGCGGTCTCGGCGAGGTCGAGCTCGACCCGCAGCGTCGCGTTGCGGCCGCGCCGGGCGCGCGACCGCGGGCCCCGCGAGGTCGCGGTGCCGAAGAAGGCGTCCATGATGTCGCTGAACGGGAACCCGGCGCCGCCGAACCCGCCGGCCCCGGCCCCGCCCGCGGACGCGAACGGGTCCGCGCCGAGGTCGTACATCTCGCGCTTCTTGGGGTCGGAGAGCACCTCGTAGGCCTGGGTGATCTCCTTGAACCGCTCCTGGGTCTCCGGATCCGGGTTGACGTCCGGGTGGAGTTCCCGCGCGAGCCGGCGGTAGGCCTTCTTGACCTCGTCGGCGCTGGCGTCCCGCCGGACGCCCAGGGTCGCGTAGTAGTCGTTCGCCACTTACGACCCCGCCAGGATCTGTCCCACGTAGCGTGCCACTGCCCGTACCGCTCCCATCGTGCTGGGGTAATCCATGCGTGTCGGCCCGAGCACTCCCAGCCGGGCCAGAGTGAGGTCGCCCACCCCGTAGTCGGCGGCGACGACCGAGGTCGACTTGAGCCCCAGGTCGGGGTTCTCGGTGCCGATCCGCACCGTAACTGTAGAGGAGTCGCCGGTCTCGCCGAGCAGCCGCATGAGGACCACCTGCTCCTCCAGCGCCACCAGCACCTCCCGCAGGCTCTGCGAGAAGTCCACGGCGGCGAGGTTGGCCGCCCCGGCGAAAACGATCTTCTCCTCGTGCTTCTCGACGAGCGTCTCCAGCAGGACCGATAGGACCGCCGCCGCCACCGGCCGCTCGTCCGGGCCCACCTTGTCGGGCAGGTCCGCCACGGCCGCCGGGACCTCGCCGAAGCCGAGCCCGTCCAGGCACGTGTTGAGCAACGCCCGCAGGTGGCCGATCGATTCCTCGGAGATCTGCCCGGTCTCGATGACCCGCTGCTCGACCCGGCCGGTGTTGGTGATCAGGACGAGCAGCAGCCGCCCCTCCGCCACCGGGACCAGCTCCACGTGCCGGACCGCCGAGCGGGTCAGCGACGGGTACTGCACCACCGCGACCTGCCGGGTCAGCTGCGCGAGCAGCCGCACCGTCCGGCCGACGACGTCGTCGAGGTCGTAGGCCCCCGACAGGAACGTCTCGATCGCGCGGCGCTCGGCGACCGACAGCGGCTTGATCGTGGACAGCCGGTCGACGAACAGCCGGTAGCCCTTGTCGGTGGGGACGCGCCCGGCGCTGGTGTGGGGCTGGGCGATGTAGCCCTGCTCCTCCAGCACCGCCATGTCGTTGCGGATGGTCGCGGGCGACACCCCGAGGTTGTGCCGGTCGGCCAGCGCCTTGGATCCCACCGGCTCGTTGGTGGAGACGTAGTCCTCGACGATGGCGCGCAGGACCGCTAGTTTCCGGTCGTCCAGCACGATGTCACCTCCTTCGTCCGGCCGGTCCGTGCCACTGGCACTCCTTGCTTTCGAGTGCCAAGTCTACGGCCCGGACGGCTCGACTGGAGCGCCCCCGCACTCTCCGCATGGCTGCGTGATCCTATCCGGCCGGGAAACCGCCGCCACGCCGAAGAACGCGGGGCGGCGCCGCACGGGCGTCCCGCCCGGTTAATGTGCGGATCTGTGCGGAGTAAGAACTACGGAAACGACGTGCTGGGCGGCGACTGGCGGCGGCCCCGCAAAGGCCAGATCCCGGAGGTCCCCGCCGAGCCCGGCCTGGTCGCCGAGGATCCCGACAGCGGATTCTGCGGCGCCGTGGTCGGCTGCGACAAGTTCGGCGTCACCCTGGAGGACCGGTTCGGCAAGCGCCGGGTCTTCCCGCTGACCAGGTCCGGGTTCCTCATCGACGGGAAACCGGTCACCCTCGTCCGGCCCGCCGCCGCGCCCGCGGGCCCGGCGCGGTCGGCCTCCGGATCGATCGCCGTCCGGGGCCTGCGGGCGCAGGTCGCCAAGGAGAGCCGCATCTATGTGGAGGGCCTCCACGACGCCGAACTGGTCGAGAAGATCTGGGGCCACGACCTGCGCGTCGAGGGCGTCGTCGTCGAGTACCTCGAAGGCGTGGACGACCTGCCCGCCATCGTCGAGGAGTTCGCCCCCGAGGAGGGACGGCGCCTCGGCGTCCTGGTCGACCACCTCGTGGACGGGTCCAAGGAGTCGCGGATCGCCGCCCGGGTCACCTCGCCGCACGTCCTCGTGACCGGCCACCCCTTCATCGACATCTGGGAGGCCGTCAAGCCCGCGGCCGTCGGCATCCGCGCCTGGCCCCGCATCCCCCGCGGCGTCCCCTGGAAGGAGGGCGTGATCGCCGAACTCGGCTGGGGCGACGACACGGGCGCCGCCTGGAAACGCATCCTCGGCTCCGTGAACGCCTACACCGACCTGGAGCCCGCCCTCCTCGGCCGCGTGGAGGAACTCATCGACTTCGTGACCGCCTAGCCCAGGGCCCCCTGGGGGAGGTCAGGTGAGGGCTCGGACCACGGCGTCGGCCAGAAGGCGGCCCTTGAGGGTGAGGACGGCTCGGCCCTGCTCGTAGGGGGCGGGCTCGACCAGGCCGTCGGCTATCGCTCTGCGGGCGGCGCCGTCGTCCAGGAGGTGGGCGGGGCAGCCCTGGGCGAGGCGCAGTTCGAGCATGACGCGTTCGATGTGCCGGTCCTCGTCGGTGAGGATCTCCCTGGCGTGGGCGGGCGTGGTGCCCTCGGCGAGGCGGGCGGCGTAGGCGGCGGGGTGCTTGACGTTCCACCAGCGGGTGCCGCCGACGTGGCTGTGGGCGCCCGGGCCGACGCCCCACCAGTCGGCGCCCGTCCAGTAGAGCATGTTGTGCCGGCATGCGGCGCGCGGGTCGGCGGCCCAGTTGGAGATCTCGTACCAGTGCAGGCCGTTGCCGCTGAGCAGCTCGTCGGCGATCAGGTAGCGGTCGGCCATGGCGTCGTCGTCGGGAGCGGTCAGTTCGCCGCGCCGCACCTGCGCCGCCAGGCGGGTGCCCTCCTCGACGATGAGCGCGTAGGCGGACACGTGGTCGGGCTCCGCCGCCAGGGCCGCCTCCAGGGAGCCCCTCCAGTCGTCGTCGGTCTCCCCTGGCGTCCCGTAGATGAGGTCGAGGTTGATGTGCTCGAAACCCGCCTTGCGCGTCCACTCGACGACCTGCGGGACGCGTCCGGGCGTGTGCGCGCGTTCCAGGACGGCCAGGACGTGCTCGCGCGCGCTCTGCATGCCGTAGGAGACGCGTGTGAAGCCGGCTTCGCGGAGTCCGGCGACGTACGCCTCGTCCACCGACTCCGGATTGGCCTCGGTGGTGACCTCCGCGCCCGGGGCGAGCCCGAACTCGGCGTCGATGGCGGAAAGGACGCGGCCCAGGTCGTCCGGCGGGAGCAGGGTCGGCGTGCCGCCGCCCACGAAGACGGTCTCCACGGGGAGGTCCACGTCGCCGAGCACTCGCCGGGCCATGCGGACCTCGCGGATCGCGGTGTCGGCGTAGGAGTCGCGGCTCGCCCCTGGGCCGAGCTCCGTCGCCGTGTACGTGTTGAAGTCGCAGTACCCGCACCGGGTCACGCAGAAGGGCACGTGCACGTAGAAGGCGAACGGGCGCTTTCCGAGGCCGTCCAGGGCGTCGCCGGGCAGCGCACCGTCGGCCGGCACGGGATCTCCGTCAGGGAGCGTCGAGGGCACCTGTCCAGTCTGCCCCGCTCCGCCGCCTGCTTCGACCGGGCGGTCAGGCGTCCCCGAGCTTGTCGCGGAGCCAGTCGGGGATGTGCTCGGCCGCGCGGGGGAAGCGGTCGAGGTCCTGGACGTACGCGGACGGGGCCAGCGGCGGGGTGAAGTCGGGCTCGCCGTCGTAGTCGAACTCGGCGCTGAAGTGGCCGGAGCGCTCGACCTGGAGGCGCGCGGTGAACCAGGCGCCCTTGTCGGCCCGGTACATGACGCGGCGCAACTCGTCCATCTTCCCGACGGCCTGGCCCGGGGGCAGGGCCGTGCGGCGCCCGCCGCCCGGGCCCTCGACCTCGAAGGAGGCGCTGTCGATGCCGACCGTCGCGCGGAACTCGAAGTCGAGCCGCTGCCAGCCCGCGGGGGCGGCCGAACGCAGCGCGCGCACGGCGCCGTTCACCGTCTCCCGCTCCTTCTCGGAACGCAGAACCTGGTCGGGGTGGGTCACGCTGCCTCCGCGAGGTCGGCCGGGTTCGGTTGATCAAGGCGCCGTACCCGTCCGACCGTACCGCCATCGGCGCCCATGCCAAGCAGCCGCCGCCGTGTCGCGGCCGACCGGCGCGACTTGCGTCGCCGACCGCCTGAGGAGCCGCAACGAATACGGATAAGGTCGTCGGGATGCGAAATGAGGGTGCGACCGGCCGGGGACGCGTTCCCGCCCGGGTGCTGCTGCGCGGCGAGCCGGACGGCTGGCACTGGGTGCTGGTGGACGACGCGGGCGCCGAGCGGCGCTCGGACTTCGCCGGCGCGGGGACGCGCTGGTCCCCGCGCGGCCGCTCCGACCCGGAACCGGCGTGGTGGCGCCGCCGGCTCGCCGAGACGGCCGACGGCCTGCGGGAGGCGGTCGCCGAGCGGCTGACCGACGCGACGTTCCGCGAGTTCGGCGCCGAGGCCGCGGTGACCTGGTTCGCGGTGGCCGAGCCCGTCGAGTGGGAGGGCATCGTCACCCTCCGGGAGGCCGATCCGGCACGGTTCCCCGGCCGCGTGCCGCCGTTCGTGGTCACGCTGGAGCCGGGGCGCGGGGCGCTGCTGCCGGACGCGAGCCTGCTGTTCTCCACCCGCGCCGCGGACGCCTGGACGACCCTCGCCGCGATCGCCGAGCGGTGCGGCACCCTCCCGCCGAAGTCGTCGTTCCTGTGCGGGTGGGCCGGGCACCGCAGCGTCCGGGTGGGGCGCGGGACGCTGGCGCTGTCCACCGGGCGGGGCGACGACGGCGTCGAGCGGCTCGCGCAGATCTGCGGGACGCGGACGTCCGGCTGGAGCGGCAACCCCGAGATGCGGTTCCGGCTCGACGGCGTCGACCTGCTCGACGAGCCCGCCGGCGACGTCGTCGCGCTGCTGCGGGAGCTCGGCCACGAGATCGCCCGGCGCGGCCGCTCGGTCCACCTGGCGGCCTGCGGGCTCACCCTCCACGCGCCCGACGGGGCGGACGAGGCGGAGCGGTTCACCGGCGTGTCCCTGGGGGTGCCCGCGGGGCTGTCGCCGCTGTGGGCCGGTTCCTGACCCGCGCGACTCCCCGGCGCACACGGAGCCGTCACCCACGGGGGACCTCGCCGTCACCCGAACGCAACCGCGGCCGCCTAGGTTCCCCGATCATGAGAAGCCGCGCGCGCCATGCAGTGCTCGCCGTGACCGGCGCAGCCCTCGCCGGCGCTCCCCTCGCCCTCACCGCCCCCGCCCACGCCGCCGGACCGCCCGGCACGATCAACGTCCACCGCGGCGGCCCCGCCCGGTCGCTGCCGTTCACCGCCCGCCGGGACGGGGAGGCGGTGATCTCCTTCACCGCGTCCGCCCCGGGCGTCTCCTGGGCTCGCCGGGGCGCCGAGTCGGCCGTCGTGTCGATCGCCGTCGACGGGCGCCATGTGACCGACCTCGTCGTCCCCTCGTCCGACCCGGTCCCCCGCAGCCTCGGGCTCGGGCACGTCGGGAAGGGGCGCCACAAGGTGACACTGCGGTTCGCCAAGGGCAGCGCGCCCGCCGCACGGCGCGTCACCCTCCGGCGGCCCGCGGTCGGCATGCCGGAGGCGGAGGCGCTCGCCCTGCGCCACGCGCCCGTCGTCGTCGGGCGGACCGGCTGGCCGTTCGGCGACCCCTACCAGAACGCGACCACCGACACCCCCCTTCTCGCGTGGCACGAGACCCGTCCCGCCGCCGCCCCCGGCCACAAGATCATCGAGTACTCGGTGGTGTGGAGCAACGAGGACGGCGGCACCGACACGCCCGCGCTGATGGCCCGCTGGGGCCGGACGACCGACATCGAGTGGATCTACCGGGTCGAGGTCGACGCGTCCGGCCGGCGCGTGGACGGCACCGCCGTCTACCAGGCGCCGATGCACCTGACCCTGAAGTTCACGGGCCGCTACGAAGGCGACCATCCCGTCCTGCAGACCTGCACCCAGAACAACAACATGTGCGACGTGATCTCGCCGGACCCGCCGCTGCGCTTCCTGCTCGACGCCGGCGGCACGCGCCCGGACGGCCGGGCCCGCGAGGCCGTCATGGACCGCGAGCCGTGGACCTACCGGATCGCCGCGCAGGAGATGGTCCGCGAGAAGAAGATCGAGAACCCGTCCGATCCGGCGACGCGCGAGGTCGGCGACCAGCGGACGTACCTGTTCGTGGAGTTCGCCAAGACGACGGGCGCCGCGACCGGGCCGGGGTCGGTCCCGGGCGTCGCGCTCGGGGTGCGCCTGAAGGCCGACCCGTCCCGGCTCTACCGCTCCGACCACGACGAGCCGACCTGGTCGATCGACCGTGACGGCGCCGTCGCCACCACCGTCGAGCTGCCGGAGGGGACCGCGGTCTCCGGCATCGCGAGCATCGAGGCCCTCCGCCGTCCCACCGGAACCGGGGACAACGGCGCGCCGGCCACCGTGACGTCCATCAACCGCGGGTTCTTCCTGGACGGCTCGTTCCTGCCGCAGCCCTCGTCGGTCGCGTGGAAGGGCTCGGTCACGCTCACGCAGGCGGCCCCGTCCGCCGTCCTCTGGCGGCCCTGACACCGCACCGGGCGTCCCCGGACGTCCCCCGGGCGGGCCCGTGGCACGAATCGGCCACGGCCCGCCCGTTCGCGGGAACCCAGGCGAACTTCACGCACGTCCAAGGAGTCATACACTTCGCCAATAGCTCTCATAGCGAACCGGAGAGGACGTCCGCCATGGCCTACGGGCACCCCCCGTCGCCCGGCCAGGGACAGCAGCCCCAGTGGCAGCAGCAGCAGGCCCCCTGGCAGCAGCCCGGAAACGCCTGGCAGCAGCCGCAGCAACCCCAGGGCGGCATGGGCTGGCAGCAGCAGCCGCCTCAGGGCGGGAACGATTTCCAGGGCGGGAGCAACACCGCCCAGATGCCCGGCGACTTCGGCCCCGTCACCGACGACGAGAGGACGTGGTCGCTGATGGCGTACGTGGGCCAGTTCCTCGTCGGCGTGATCGCCCCGGCCGTCGTCTACCTCGGCAAGGCCCGCTCGCCGTTCGTGCGCAGGCACGCCGCGCAGGGCCTCAACATGGGCATCGCGGCCATCGCCGTGTGGTTCGTCTTCGGCCTGCTGTCGCTGGTCGCCGACTTCCTCATCTGGGTGCCGCTGCTCTTCACGGCCGTGGAGATGGTCTTCCTGGTGTACGCGGGCAGGGCCGCCAACCGCGGCGAGTTCCGGCGCGTCCCGGCCGCGGTGGCCTGGCCCCTGCTGAAGTAGCGGCTACTTCTTGCCCTTGTCGGCGTCGCCGCCCTCTCGACCGGGGGCGGCGACGAAGGCCTCCTGCGGGACGTCCACCCGCCCGATGGTCTTCATCCGCTTCTTGCCCTCCTTCTGCTTCTCCAGCAGCTTGCGCTTGCGGGAGATGTCGCCGCCGTAGCACTTGGCGAGGACGTCCTTGCGGATGGCGCGGATGTTCTCGCGGGCGATGATGCGCGCCCCGACCGCGGCCTGGATCGGCACCTCGTACTGCTGCCGCGGGATCAGCTCCTTGAGCTTGGCCGTCATCATCAGGCCGTACTCGCGGGACTTGTCCTTGTGCACGATCTGGCTGAAGGCGTCCACCGACTCGCCCTGCAGCAGGATGTCGACCTTCACCAGGTCGGACTCCTGCTCGCCGCTGGGCTCGTAGTCGAGCGAGGCGTACCCGCGCGTCTTCGACTTCAGCTGGTCGAAGAAGTCGAAGATGATCTCGGCGAGCGGGAGCGTGTAGCGGATCTCGACGCGGTCCTCCGACAGGTAGTCCATGCCGAGCAGCACGCCGCGGCGGCCCTGGCACAGCTCCATGATCGCGCCGATGTGGTCGGACGGGGACAGCACCGTCGCCTTCACCACCGGCTCGTACACCGTGCCGATCTTGCCCTCGGGGAACTCGCTGGGGTTGGTGACGACGTGCTCCGTCCCGTCCTCCATCACGACCCGGTACACCACGTTCGGCGCGGTCGAGATCAGCGACAGGTCGAACTCGCGCTCCAGCCGCTCACGGACGATCTCCATGTGCAGCAGCCCGAGGAAGCCGCAGCGGAACCCGAACCCGAGCGCAGCGGACGTCTCGGGCTCGTAGACCAGCGCGGCGTCGTTCAGCCGCAGCTTGTCGAGCGCGTCGCGCAGCTCGGGGTACTGGTCGCCGTCGACCGGGTACAGGCCGGAGA
The DNA here is from genome assembly GCF_040653175.1 of Actinomadura sp. NPDC048032. Classification (NCBI taxonomy): domain Bacteria; kingdom Bacillati; phylum Actinomycetota; class Actinomycetes; order Streptosporangiales; family Thermomonosporaceae; genus Actinomadura; species Actinomadura sp. NPDC048032. The sequence goes on along the minus strand of NZ_JBEZJP010000021.1, from coordinate 19,706 downwards.
ACACCATCGGCTTCGGGTCGCGGTAGCCGCCGAGCGCCTGGGCGGCCTGCCGGGACGCGCCGGTCACGGTGTCGCCGACGCGCGCCTGCCGGACGTCCTTCACCCCGGTGATCAGGTAGCCGACCTCGCCGACGCCGAGGCCCTGCACGGGCTTGGGCTCCGGGGAGATCACGCCGACCTCCAGGGTCTCGTGCGCGGCCCCGGTCGACATCATCAGGCTCTTCTCGCGCCGCGACAGGTGCCCGTCCATGATCCGGACATAGGTGACGACGCCCCGGTAGGTGTCGTAGACCGAGTCGAAGATCAGCGCCCGGGCGGGGCCGTCGGAGTCCCCGACGGGCGCCGGCACCTCCTCGACGATCTTGTCGAGCAGCTCGCGGACGCCCTCGCCCGTCTTGCCGGACACGCGCAGCACGTCCGCGGGGTCGCAGCCGATGATCCCGGCCAGCTCCTCGGCGTACTTCTCCGGCTGCGCCGCCGGGAGGTCGATCTTGTTGAGGACGGGGATCAGGTGCAGGTCGGCCTCGAGCGCCAGGTACAGGTTGGCGAGCGTCTGCGCCTCGATGCCCTGTGCCGCGTCCACCAGCAGGACCGCGCCCTCGCACGCCGCGAGCGACCGCGACACCTCGTAGGAGAAGTCGACGTGGCCCGGGGTGTCGATCAGGTTGAGGACGTGGTCGACGCCGCCGGCCGTCCAGGGCAGCCGGACCGCCTGGCTCTTGATCGTGATGCCGCGCTCGCGCTCGATGTCCATGCGGTCGAGGTACTGGGCGCGCATCTGGCGCTCCTCGACCACTCCGGTCAGCTGCAGCATCCGGTCCGCGAGGGTCGACTTGCCATGGTCGATGTGCGCGATGATGCAGAAGTTGCGGATGATCGCGGGATCGGTCTTGTCAGGCTGGGGCGCTGGCACCGGGGTCCGTTCGCAATGCTCACAGGTGGACAGGGATCTGTACCTCCCATAGTCCCATGTCCCGCCCGATGCTCCGTGCACGGTCCGGTTTGGGACCGGCCCCGGTGATTGGTAAGCTGTGCGACTGCGTGTGGCGTAGCGTCGTGCCCCGGGGGCACCGTCCCGCCCCCGTTCAGACATTTTCGTCAGCGCCTGCCGATACGCGCAGGCCCAGGATCGCGACCAAGCTGAGGCTCTACGACGTGGCTAACATCAAGTCCCAGATCAAGCGCAACAAGCAGAACGAGAAGGCTCGCCTGCGCAACAAGGCCGTCAAGTCCGAGCTGAAGACGGCGATCCGCAAGTTCCGCGAGGCCGCCGAGGCCGGCAACGTGGACGACGCCGTCGCCGCGCAGCGGTTCGCCGCCCGCAAGCTGGACAAGGCCGTCAGCAAGGGCGTCATCCACAAGAACCAGGCCGCCAACCGCAAGTCGGCGATCGCCAGGCAGGCCGCCGCCCTGCAGGCCAAGTAAGAGCCGCACGCCCGGGGCCGGCCGCGCGCCGGCCCCGACGCATGTCCATGGACGAGCGCCGCGCGGTCAAGATCTCCAAGTATCTCGCCAAGCACCTGCGGCACCGCCCCGAGCGGATCGGCCTCACGCTCGATCCCGAGGGATGGGCGGACGTCGCCGACCTGCTCTCGGCCGCCGCCGCCCACGGGTTCGCGCTCACCCGCGCGGAACTCGACCACGTGGTGGCGGTCAACGACAAGCAGCGCTACGAGCTCGCCGGCGACCGGATCCGGGCCGTCCAGGGCCACTCGGTCCCCGTCTCGCTGAACCTGCCGGTGACGCCCCCGCCGGAACTGCTGTACCACGGCACCGTGCGCCGTTCCGTCGACTCCATCCTGCGGGAGGGCCTGCTGCCCATGGGGCGGCACGCCGTCCACCTGTCGCCCGACCTCGAAACGGCCCGGCGCGTCGGCGCCCGGCGCGGCGCCCCTGTCGTGCTGACCGTCCAGGCCGGCCGTATGGCGGCCGACGGTCACGAGTTCCGCGTCAGCGCGAACGGGGTGTGGCTGGTCGACGCGGTCCCGCCGGAATATCTGAGCGAATGACCTCGGCGGCGGCCCAGTCGGGGACGTGCCGCACCCAGTCGGGCCCTTCCTTCGGCCCGAACAGGTACCGGTACGGGACGATCTCGCGGATGGCGCGGTGCACGTCCAGCCGGTCGTCGATCATGTGGGTGATCCCGAGTTCCGCGCAGTGCCGCGCCTTGTCCTGCCGCTTCCGGCAGAACCGCACGTTGCGCCGCGGCAGGCCCGTCCGCCCGTAGAAGTCGTGGTGGTCGAGCCAGGCCAGCGTCCTCTCCCGGATCCGGTCGCCGCACTTGGAGATGATCCACGCCCGTCCCCCGAACGCCTCGACCAGGCCGGGCAGCACCTCGTAGACGCCGTCGGTGGCAGGGGACGCGAGGGCCTCCTCGAAACTCCCGTCGAGAAAGACGGTGTCGTCCTCACCGGGTGCCCGAAGGCCGCCATGGATGACCCGGCCGAAATCGACGCCGAGCCGCGGTTCGCTGTTCATGCCCCCACCTTCGGCCCGCGCACCCTAGAACAGAACTATCGATCACCTCCACGGCTATAGTCCCTGCCTATGGACTTGAGCCGCCTCTCCACGGACGCGCTCGCCTCGTTCGCGGTCTTCGCCGACCACCTCAACTTCACCCGCGCCGCCGAAGAGCTCCACATCTCCCAGCCCGCCCTGCACGTCAAGGTGCGAAGGCTCGGCGACACGCTGGGCCGTCCCCTCTACACCCGGCACGGGCGCCGCCTGGCCCTCACCCCCACCGGGGAGCAGGTCGCCCGCTTCGCCCGCGACCTCGACGCCCGCATGACGGCGTTCCTCGCGGACGTCCACGGCACGTCCCCCACCCGCGTCCCGGCCCTGGCCGCCGGGGAGGGCGCCTACCTCTACCTCCTCGGCGGCGCCGTCCGCCCCGGCATCCGTCTGATCAACGGCGACCGCGCCCGCACCCTCGCCGCCGTCCGCACCGGCCGCGCCGACCTCGGCGTCGCCGTGCTCGACGTGCTGCCCGCCGACGTCGCCGCCGTCCCGCTGGCGTCCTACCCCCAGACCCTCGTCATGCCGGACGGCCACCCCCTCGCCGCGAGGCCCCACCTCACCCTCGCCGACCTCGCCGGCGCGTCCCTCGTCGTCCCGCCTCCCGAGGGCCCGCACCGCATCACCCTCGAACGCGCCCTGCGCGCCGCCGAGGTGCCCTGGTCCCTGGCCGTCGAGGCCGCGGGCTGGCCCCTGATGCTGCACTTCGCGTCCCTCGGCGTCGGACTCGCCGTCGTCAACGGCTGCGTCCCCCCTCCCCCGGGCCTGACGGCGCGCGAGATCATCGACCTGCCCGCCGTCCCCTACTACGCTCTCCACCTGCCGGACAGGGCCGACGACCCCCTCGTCACCGGACTCCTGGCCGCCGTCCGCACATCGCTGAGGAGCGCTCCGTGCACTTCGAGACCTCCGTCGACATCGACGCCCCGCCCGAGACCGTCTGGAACCTCCTGAAGGACGTCGAGCGCTGGCCCGGCATGACCGCCTCGATGGACCGCGTGGAACTCCTCGACGAACCCTTCACCCTCGGCAGCCGCGCCCGCGTCCACCAGCCGAGACTCCCCGCGACGGTCTGGACCGTCACCGCCTTCGACGAGAACAGGACCTTCACCTGGGAGTCCCGCTCCGCGGGCATCACCACGACCGGCGGCCACGAGGTCGCCCCCGCCCCCGGCGGCAGGTCGACCGTCCGCCTCACCCTCGACCAGAAGGGCCCGCTGGCCCCCCTCTTCGCCCTCCTGGCCGGCCGCCTCTTCCGCCGCTACGTGGCCATGGAGGCCGAGGGCCTGAAGACCAAGGCCGAACAAGGCCCCACCCCCTAGAAGGACGGCCCTGGCACCGTCAGGTCGACGGGCGGAGGCCGGTGAACATGATGCTCAGCGTCCGCCGGCGCAGGTCGTCGTCCCAGCCTCCGTGCAGTGCGCCCTGACAGGCGCTGACCAGCAACGCCATCACCTCGTCGTGCCGTATCTCCGCAGCGATCGCGCCCGACTCCTGCGCGCGCGCCAGCAGCTCTCCCACCGCGTCACTCAGCGATCCAAGCGGCCCGGTGATCGGCACCTCCGTTCCCTCGGCCGCCAGCAGGCTGACGACGGCCCGGTTCGCGGCGGTCCGCTCCACGAGCCGCGCGAAGAACTCGAACAGCGCGCCCTCGGGATCCCCGTCGGCGACGAGTTCCGCCGCGTCGTCCGTGACCTGCTGCAACAGCCGTTTCATCAGGGCCCGCAGCAGGTCGCCCTTCGTCGGGAAGTGCCGGAAGACGGTACCGATCGCCACGCCCGCCCGCCGCGCCACCTCCTCCGTCGACGCGTCCGGGCCGGCGGCGGCGAAGACCTCCTCCGCCGCCTCCAGGATCCGCTCCCGGTTGCGCCGCGCGTCCGCGCGCATCAGCCGCCCCTCCCTGGACAACATGAGTCCCGACTCATTATCCTCATTTCATGAGTCACCACTCATCTTAGGAGGGCTCCATGCCGACCGCACCACGCGAACTCTTCGGCCAGATGCAGCAGCGTTGGCTCGACCACCCGGCCTCCCACATCGGCGACCTCCTCACCGACGACGCCGTCATCGAGACCCCCTTCGCACCGCCCGGCCACCCGACCAGATTCGAGGGCAGGCAGCGGTTCCTGGACTTCGCCGAGCCGCAGCGGGCCGCGTTCCCCGTCCGGTTCGACGCCTGCCGCACCCTCGCCGTCCACGACACCCACGACCCGAACACGATCGTGGTGGAGTACGAGCTGACCGGCACGAACACCAAGACGGCCAAGCAGTCCACGGCCGCCTTCATCGCCGTCCTCACAGCACGCGACGGCAAAGTGGCCCGCTGGCGCGAGTACCAGAACACCCTCGCCATCATCCAGGCCCTCACCTAACCGCCCCCCAACACAAACCCGCCCCCACACCCCACACGAACGCCCGACCACAGCCGCTGTCTACGAGTCACCGATCCGTGGTTCGGTTGACTACCTCGGGTGCCGTACGCACCCGACGAGTGGTGTCTGCTCGCGCTGGAGCTTTCGGTCGACCTGGCGGGGGCCGGTTCGCGCTGTCGGCGCGGTCGGCTTTCCGTCGGCGGGTCAGCCGCGGGCGGCGACTATTCGGGCGACGGTCTTCTCCAGGGCGTAGGCGGGGTCGGCGGCGCCGCCCTTGACCTCCGCGTCGGCCTCGGCGACGGCGGTCAGCGCGCGCGCGACCCCGTCTCCCGACCAGCCGCGCAGCTGCTTCTGCACCCGATCGATCTTCCACGGCGGCATGCCCAGGTCCTTGGCCAGGGCCGCTCCCCGCGCGCCGCGCGGAGCGCCGCCGACCTTCGCCAGTCCGCGCACGCCCTGGGCGAGCGCGCTGACGATCAGGACGGGCGCCACACCGGTCGCCAGCGCCCAGCGGAGCTGCTCGAGGGCCTCGGCGAGCTGTCCCTCGATCGCCTTGTCCGCCACGGTGAAGCCGCTGACCTCGGCGCGCCCGCGGTAGTAGCGGGCGATGGCCGCATCGTCGATCTTTCCGCCGGTGTCGGCGACGAGCTGGCTGCAGGCCGCGGCCAGCTCGCGCAGGTCGTTGCCGACGGCCTCGATCAGCCCCCGCGCGCCGTCCGCCGAGATCTTCCCGCCCGCCTTGCGGATCTCGCCCCGGACGAAGTCGACCCGCTCCCCGGCCTTGGTGACCTTCGGGCACGAGATCTTGCGCGCCTTGAGCTTGGTCAGCCCGTCCACCAGGGCCTTGCCCTTGGCGCCGCCGGGGTGGACGGCGACGAGCACGACGTCCTCCGCCGGTGTCTTGGCGTATTTCAGCACCTCGGCCGTCAGGTCCTTGCCCAGATCCTGCGCCGAACGCAGCACGAGGACCTTCCCGCTGCCGAACAGCGACGGCGACGTCAGTTCGGCGATGCGTCCGGGCTCCAGCCCTCCCGGAGCCAGGTCGATGACCTCGGTCTCCGGATCCCCCGCCCGCACCGACGCGACGACGTCTCCGACCGCCCGATCCACGAGCAGCTCTTCATCACCGACGACCAGAATGATGGACTCAACCGACACCCTTGCAGCATGCCACGCCCCACCCACCCCCGCGGCCGACCACGAGGATCCCTCCCCCAACGCCTGGGTCAGTGGCGGGGGACGGTGACGAGACCGGACCGGGTGCGGGCTATGGCTATGTCTCCTTCCCTGTCGGTGCGGTGGATCTGGGTGTGGAGGCGGCCCAGGAGGGCGAGGGTGGCGCCGGACGGGTGGCCGTAGTCGTTGCGGGCTCCGACCGAGATCAAGGCGATGGAGGCTTGGGCGGCGGCCAGGAAGGCCGGGTCCTGGCTGCGCGAGCCGTGGTGCGGGACCTTCAGCACCTGGACGCGGGGGACACTCGCTTCCAGGGCGCGCTGGGCTTCCAGTTCCACATCGCCGGCCAGGAGAGCGCTGAAGCCCGGTTTGCGGGCGACGAGGACCACGCTCGCGTTGTTGATCGTGGTGCCGTCGTCCCCGGGTGACAGGGCGGGGCCGGTGGTCAGCGGGGCCAGGACGGAGAGGGTGAGGTCTCCGACGCGCCACTGCCGGCCGGTCTCGGCGGGGTCGACGCGGAGGCCGGCCGTGCGGCGCGCCTCGCGGCCCGAGGTGCGGGGCGTGATCAGCACCTCGCGGACGGCGCGGCCGCGGCGGACGCCGGAGACGCCGTTGATGTGGTCGGCGTGCGGGTGGGTCAGGACCATGAGCGGGACGTCGGTCACGCCGAGGCGGCGAAGGCAGCGGTCCACCGGGGCGGGGTCGGGGCCCGCGTCCACGACGACGGCCTGGCCCGGCCCGGCCGACAGCGCCAGGGCATCGCCCTGGCCGACGTCGCAGGCGACCATCTGCCAGCCGGGCGGCGGCCATGACGGGGCGATGACGCGCAGGGCGACGACTCCGATGAGGACCCCGGTCATGGCCGCGGCCGCGAGGAGGCGGAGACGGCGGCTGCGCAGGGCCAGGGCCGCCGCCCCCGCGCCCAGGAGGAGCGTGGTGGCGCCCAGGGCGCCGCTCGTCCAGGGGATGGTCGCGTAGGGCAGCGACGCGGCGGTTCGCGCGACCCAGATGATCCAGCCCACGGCCAGGCCGGCGGGCCACACGATGACGCGGGCGAGCGGCGGGGAGAAGGGGGCGGTGACCGCGGCGAGGGCGCCCAGGAGGGTGGCGGGGGCGACGGCCGGGGCCGCGAGCAGGTTGGCGAACACGGAGACGACGCCGATCTCCCCGGACAGCATCACCAGGACGGGTGCGACGGCCGCCTGGGCGGCGGCCGCGACGGCGAGGGCGGCCGCGAGCGGGCCCGGCATCCGGCGGGCGAGCCGCTCGTGCCAGGGCGGGGCCAGGACGAGCAGGCCGGCCGTCGCGAGGGCCGACAGCGCGAACCCGTAGGAGCGCGCCAGTTCCGGGTCGATGAGCACGAGGAGCAGCACCGCCGCCGCCAGGGCGGGCAGGCCCTGGCGCTGCCGTCCGGTGAGCAGCGCCAGAAGGCTGATCAGGCCCATGACGGTCGCCCGGAGGACGCTCGGCTCGGGACGGGCGACGACCACGAACGCGCACACGGCGAGGACGGCGACGGGTGGGGCCCGGCGCCGGCCGAACCCGGCGAGGCGGCACAGCCCGAGGACCGCCCCGATGACGATCGCCAGGTTCGCGCCGGAGACCACGAGGAGGTGGGTGAGCCCGGCGATGCGGAACTCCTCAGCGAGTTCCGGGTCGAGGCGCGAGGTGTCGCCGACGACCATCGCCGGAAGGACCGCGCGCCTGTCGGGCGGGAGCCGGGCCACGGCCGCTCGCAGCCGCGCCCGCACGTGCTCGGCGGCGCGCTGGATCGCCGACGGCGGCCCGAGGACGGCCGGCGGCCCGCGCACGATCACGACCGCGGCGAGCAGGCCGGGGCCCCTCGGCGGCACGAAGCGGCCGCGGAGCCGCACGCGCTGGCTGGGGATCAGGCGGAGCCAGCGCGGATCCGAAGCGATCAGCAGCACCGGGACGCGGACCCCGGTTCGCTCCACGGCCTCCGCCCGCGCGCGGATGATGATCACTGGTCGCCCGTTCCCGGGCCTGGCCCGCGGGTCCCCGGTCACCACGGCCTCGGCCGTCGCGAACCGTCCCGCGCGGGCCAGCTCTCGCGCGGGCCCCGTCCCGACGGCCGTCGTCCGCAGCGCCACCCCGCAGGCCGAGGCCGCGGCGCAGGCCAGGGCCGCCCCGGCGAGCAGCCGCCACCCGTTCCCCGGCCCCGCACCGCCGCCTTCCGCCCGCCGCGCCATCGGAACGAGTCGTCTGAGGGAGCGCTCGAACCGGCCGCCGCCCACGCCCCGCGCGACATCGCCAAGGCGGGACGTAGTGAAGTGGCGGGCGCGCTGGTTGCCGTTCTTGGGTCGGGCGGGGCTCTGCTGCGGGTGGCGGGTGCTGGCGGCACTCGTCTGCCATGTGGGGTCGCCGTTCGGGGGATGCGTGGGCGTGGGAGTGGGTTCGTGAGGGTCAACTGGGCGTTCCGGGGTGTCTGCGTTTCGGTGAAGAGGTGCTTGCCCCTTGGGCGGTGAGGTGCTTGCGGGTGGGCGGTGGGTGGTCAGGAGGTAGAGGGACGCGGCGGCGGCGGTCGCCGCCAGGCCGTAGATCAGGGGCCCGGGCAGCCCTATGGTCGCGGCGGCGGCGAGCCAGGTGGCGAGCGCCGGGGCCAGGAGGCGGAGGTCGTGGGTCAAACCCGGACCATCGCCTTCAGGTCGGCGAACCGGTGGGCGCCGATGCCGCTGACGTCCTGGAGTTGCTCGACGGAGCGGAAACCGCCGTGCTGGGTGCGGTAGGCGACGATGCGCTGGGCGAGGACGGGGCCGACGCCGGGAAGGTCGTCCAGTTGGCCGGGGGTGGCCGCGTTGAGGTCGAGAGGGGCGCCGGGCGCGCCCGGAGCGGGCGGGGCCGCGCCGCCGGGCGGCGGTGGGGGCGGTGACGGCGCGCGGACGCCGACGGGGATCTGCTCGCCGTCCACCAGGGGGCGGGCCAGGTTGAGGGCGCCCGTCTTCGCGCCCGGACGGACCCCGCCCGCGGCCTTGATGGCTTCGGCGACCCGGGAACCGGACGGCAGGGTGATCACGCCCGGGTGCTCGACCTTGCCGAGGACGTGGACGACCACCGGGGAGGACGCCGAGGATGCCGGGGCGGCCGACAGGGTGGGACGCGGTTCGACGAGGGAGGCGGTCGCCGCGGGGGCCGCCGGCTGGGGGCGCGGCCGGGCGAGCCAGAGATATCCGACGGCCACCAGGGCGGCGAGCACGCCGACGAGGACGAGCGTGCGGACGTGGGAGCGGTCGGGCGTCGCGCGTAACCGGGCGGCCGGCGGCGCGTCGGCCGGGGCGGCGGGCGGCTTCCAACGGCCCGTGAGTGCGTGCAGGCGGTCTTCGATGTCAGGTCTCATGGAGCCTGACGTTAAGGAGGCCGGCCGGGCGGGCGCGCGGGGTTCGGAAAGTGTGGATAACCCTGGGTCAGCGGCGCCGGGACGCCGCGGCCGCGAGGACGAGCAGCGCCGCCAGGAGGGCCGCGACGCGGGTCAGCGTGCCGGGCGTCGCGAGGTAGACGCCACCGAAGACGGCGATCGCGAGGACGTTCGACAGCAGCGCGCCCGTGTTCGTCAGGGCGGAGACGGACGAGGCCTGCGCCGGTCCCGCGGCCCCGGTGATCCGGTCGACCAGAGGGCTGAAGGCGGCGGCGTGACCGGCCCCGGCGGCGTACAGGAGGGGCACCGCCAGGAGCACCGGCCAGCCGTCCCGGGTCAGGAGGGCCAATGCCGAAGCGGCTGCGGCGAACGTGAGCAGGCCCCATGTCGGCAGGTCCCCTCGCAGAGAGAGGGGCAGGCGCGTCCACCCCAGGCCCGCCGTCGCGAAGCCCGCCGTGTACGGGAGGAACGTGAGCCCGGCGTGGAGCGGCGAGAAGCCGAGCACGTTCTGCAGGTAGAGCGCGAACGTGAAGAGGAAGCCGGTGTAGGCGCCCATCACCGCGCAGGAGGCGAACAGGCCGGGCTTGATGAACGGTCTGCGCAACACTGAGAGGTCCAGAAGCGGCGACGCCGTTCTCAGCTCATGGACGCAGAAGATGGCGAGCAGAACGCATCCCGCCGCTATGGACGGCCACGTCCACAGCGGCCAGTGCTGTTCCCTGCCGAGAACCAGGGGCACGACGAGCGCGCCCATGCCGCAGGAGAGGAGAACCACGCCGGGCAGGTCCAGGCGGACGGGCTTCCTGTGTTCCGGCGGCATCAGACGTGGTCCGATGGCGAGGAGCACGGCCCCCACAGGGACATTGACCAGGAAGATGGGCCGCCAACTGCCGCCGAGGGTCACGATGACGCCTCCCGCCACCTGACCCAAGGCGACCCCCAACGCCAGGACCATCGAGTACAGGCCGAGTGCACGCCCCCTGGCCGCCCCCTCGAAGGACAGCTGGATCAAAGAGAGAACCTGCGGAAGCAGGAGTGCGGCCGCTGCACCCTGGCAGATCCTCGCGGCGACAAGGACGGCACCGGTCGGCGCCAGCCCGCACGCCAACGACGCGACCGTGAAGCCGAACAGTCCGAGGAAGAACATCGAGCGGTGGCCGTGGCTGTCGCCCAGCCGCGCGCCCGTGACCACGAGGACGGCCAAGGCGAAGATGTAGCCGCCCGTGACGAGTTGCAGAAGAGAGCCGGACGCGTGCAGACCTTCCGCGATGTCCGGCATCGCCACCGCCACGATGGAGCCGTCCATCGACACCATCGCCTGCCCCGTGAGCAGCACCGCTAGAAGCCATCGTCCGACCATTCCGCGAGTGTGCTGGGCGGCCTTCCGGCGGCGCTTGAAGATGTTTGCCCCTGCGTACGATGACGGGCATGCGCGAATCGACCACCGTGGCGGAGACGGAAGACTTCTCTGTCCACGCGGTGCGCTGCACGGGGCACCAGCCCGGATGGTCGGAGCCCGAGCCGTTCACCGGGGATCAGATCGTCCTGGTGCGGTCGGGGCGGTTCCGCATGCGGTCGCGCCACGGACGCGCCGTCGTCGACCGCACCATGGGCTATGCCCAGACCGTCGGTGAGGAGGGCCAGTTCGCGCATCCCGCGGGCGGCGACGTGTGCACGTCGATCATGCTCTCCCCCGCCCTGTGGCGGCGCCCGTCCGGGACGGTCAGGGTCAGCGCGCGGGCGGACGTCGCCCATCGCCTCCTCCTGCGCTCCGGCCCCGACGTGGCCTTCGAGACGGCCGAGCGGCTGATGGGCCTGCTCGCCCACCTCGCCGTGGACGAGCAGGGCGGGAAGCGCCGCGCCCTGGTCGACGAGGCACGCGAGGCCATGGCGAGCGGCCATCAGGAGGCGGCCGGGCTCGTCTCCCTGGCACGGCTCCTGGAGGTCTCCCCCTCCCACCTGAGCCGGACGTTCCGCCGCGAGACCGGCATGTCCGTCACTCGTTACCGGAACAGGATCCGGGTGGGGCTCGCCCTGGACCGCCTGGAGCAGGGCGAACGGGACCTGTCCGGCCTCGCCGCCGATCTCGGCTTCGCCGACCACGCGCATCTCACCCGGACGGTCAGGGCGGAGACCGGCCACCCGCCGACCGTCCTGCGCCGCCTCCTGCGCCCCTGAGGCCCTCCTCCCGGCGCCCGCGGGTCAGAGCTGGGGGGCGATGACGACGCCCAGCATGCCGGGGCCGACGTGGGCGCCGATGACGGGGCCGACCTCGCCGACGTAGACGTCCTGGACGTGCGGGACGCGTTCGCGCAGCCGGGCGGCGAGGGTCTCGGCGCGGGCGGCGGCAGAGAGGTGCTGGACGCCGAGGTCGACGCGCCGGGCTCCGGCCTCGGCCACGGCCATCTCCTCCAGCCGGGCCAGCGCCCGCGAGGACGTGCGGACCTTCTCCAGCGGCGCGATGCGCCCGCCGGTGATCTCCAGGAGCGGCTTCACCATCAGCGCGGAGCCCCACAGGGAGGCGGCGGCGCCGATCCGGCCGCCCCGCCGCAGGTGCTCCAGGGTGTCGACGTAGATGAGGGAGCGGGTGAGCCCGGCCCGCCGGACGGCGGCGGACACGGCGTCGGCGGCGGACCCGCCCGCCATCGCGGCGGCCGCCGCGGAGAGCGCGGCGAATCCGAGGCCCATGCCGATGGTCCCGCTGTCGACGACCCGCACGGGCACGGGGGCGTCCTCGGCGGCGAGCCGCGCCGCCTCGACCGTCCCCGACATGGCGGAGGCCAGGTGCACGGAGACCACCTCGCGCGCGCCCGAGGCCGCGGCCGCCTCGTAGGCGTCGGCGAACCGCCGGGGCGCGGGACGGGACGTGGTGACGGGGTGCCATTCCTTCAGCGCCAGGGCGGCCTCGGCGGTGCTGATGTCGCCTTCGTCCCGGGTGGCGCCGCCGACGGCGATCTGCAGGGGGACGACGGTCAGCCCGTGCCGTTCGGCGAGCCCGGGGGGAAGGTAGGCGGTGGAATCGGTGACGACCGCGACCGCGCTGCCCATGCCGGCGACACTACCCGCCGCCCGCGCCTCCTCCGTCAGGGCTGGACGGGGACGCCGCCGCGCCAGATGCGCAGGGCGCGGAGCCCGAACGCCCAGGCGAAGGCGCCCTCGTGGTCGGCGTCCCACAGGACGATGTCGGCGAGCATGCCCGGGGCGAGGGAGCCGCGGTCGCCGACGCGCAGCGCGGCGGCGCCGCCGAGGGTGGCGGCGCGCAGCGCCTCGGTCACGCTGAGCCCGAACATCGCGACCGACAGCCCGATGACGAGGGGCATGGAGGTGATGCCGCACTGGCCGGGGTTGTGGTCGGTGCCGAGGGCGACGGTGACGCCGCGGTCGAGCATCTGCCGGACGGGCGCGGGGGCGCGGCTGCTGTTGAGGGAGCTGCCGGGGCAGACGGTGGCGGTGACGCCGGCGTGGGCGAGGGCCTTGATGTCGTCGTCGTTGGCCTGGGTGAGCAGGTCGGCGGAGGCGCAGCCGACCTCGGCGGCGACCTGGGCGGCGCCGATGCGCTCGTTGGCGCAGGCGTGCATGCGGGCCTTGAGGCCAGCGCGCTTGCCGGTGAGGAGGAGGGCGCGGGCCTCCTCGGCGGTGAAGTGGCCCTCGTCGCAGTAGACGTCGATCGAGTCGGCGCCGGCGACGGCGGCGTCGCCGGCCCAGAGGCGGACGGCCTCGATGTAGTCGCGGCGGCGTCCGAAGAACTCGGGCGGCAGGATGTGCGCGGCGAGGAACGTGGCGTGGATGCGCGGCATGGAGGGCTCGCCCTCCAGCGACCGCAGCATCCGGATGTCGGCGAGCTCGCCGTCGCGGGTGAGGTGGTAGCCGGTCTTGGCCTCGACGGTGGTGGTGCCGGCGAGGATCCACTGGCGGAGCCGTTCGCGGACGCCGTTGCAGAGCGTCCAGGGGTCGGTTCCCCGGGTGACGGTCACGGTGGAGTTGACGCCGCCGCCCGCCGCGGTGATGGCCGAGTGGGACGAGCCGCTGGTGCGCATGGCGAGCTCGGCCCACCGGTTGCCCGCGTAGACGGGGTGGGAGTGGGCGTCGATGAGGCCGGGCGTGACGAGGCCGCCGCCGAGGTTCTCGACGTGGTCGACGTCGACGATGTCGTCGATGATGCCGGGGACGCTCTGCGGGAGGTCGGAGGCGGGCCCGGCCCAGACGATGCGGTCGTCGTGGATGAGCACCGCGGCGTTGCTGCAGACGTCGGTGCCCGTCCAGAGCCTGCCGATGTTCGTCAACAGCCGTACCGTCATAGGGTCACCGACCTGGATGGGGCCATGCGCACGTGAGCGCGGTGCAGGATGCCGTGGGGCGACGGTGCGGGCCGCGGTCCCTCGTTCGAGCGTTCGGACCTGCCATGGTTGGGCCACCTGCTCTCGATCCGAAACGCCGACTGGGTGCCGGCGGCTCCACCTGTGGAGGGTCGGGTGGCCGGGGGGCCACCGCTGGCAACGAGACCGGAGGTATCGGTTTCGTCACGGTAGTGCACGGAACGTCCGTCCGACAACCTCTGATCGCAGCACATCGACACCCATCACCCCGCCCCTTAGCTCTACGACGGTACGGATTTCAACCGCACCGTCAAGCGGATTGGACAAGCTGTCATCGTTCGGCGACCAAGGGGCGTCTTCGGACGTTCTCGAATCGGTCACTGGGCCCATCCCAAACCCACCGGGGCTCCTGCGGAGGCACCCGGTGGGTGAGGGTGATCAGGCCGTCGGGGAGACGGTCTCGTACTGGGCCAGTTCGCCCGCGAGGTCGACCGGAAGGCGGGCGTGCAGAACGGTGCCCTCGGCGACGTGCTCCTGCTTGAGGACCTCGCCGCGCTCGTGCACGCGCGCGACGAGGTCGCCGCGCTCGTACGGCACCAGGACGTGCAGTTCGCTCTCCAGACCCGGCAGGTCGGCCTCGATCGCGGCGCGCAGCTCCTCGATGCCGAACCCGGTGCGGGCGGACACGACGACGCTGTGCGGCTCACGGCGCTGCAGGCGTGCGATCGCGAGCTCGTCGGCGGCGTCCGCCTTGTTGATCACGATGATCTCCGGGATGCGGTCCGCGCCGATCTCGCGCAGCACCTCGCGGACGGCGTCGATCTGCGCCTCGGGGTCGGCGTCGGAGCCGTCGACGACGTGCAGGACCAGCCCGGCGTCGGTGACCTCCTCCAGCGTCGAGCGGAACGCCTCGACGAGCTGGTGCGGCAGGTGCCGGACGAACCCGACGGTGTCGGCCAGGGTGTAGGCGCGGCCGCCCGGCGTCTCGGCGCGCCGGACGGTCGGGTCGAGGGTGGCGAACAGCGCGTCCTCCACCAGGACCCCGGCGCCCGTGAGCCGGTTGAGCAGGGACGACTTGCCCGCGTTGGTGTAGCCGGCGATGGCCACGGCGGGCACCTGGTGGCGGCGCCGCTCGCCGCGCTTGGTGTCGCGCGACTTGGACATCTCGGCGATCTGGCGGCGCAGCTTGGCCATCCGGGTGCGGATCCGCCGACGGTCCAGCTCGATCTTGGTCTCGCCGGGGCCGCGGCCGCCGATGCCGACGCCGCCCGCGGCGCGCCCGCCGACCTGCCGGGACAGGTTGCCGCCCCAGCCGCGCAGCCGCGGCATCAGGTAGTCGAGCTGCGCGAGCTCCACCTGCGCCTTGCCCTCGCGGCTCTTGGCGTGCTGGGCGAAGATGTCCAGGATCAGCGCCGTCCGGTCGATCACCTTGACCTGGACGGTCTCCTCCAGGTGGCGCAGCTGGCTCGGCGCCAGCTCGCCGTCGCAGATGACGGTGTCCGCGCCGGTGGAGATCACGATGTCGCGCAGCTCCGCCGCCTTGCCGGAGCCGATGTAGGTCGCCGAGTCGGGGCGGGTCCGGCGCTGGACGAGGCCCTCGAGCACCTGCGAGCCCGCGGTCTCGGCGAGCAGCGCCAGCTCGCGCAGGGAGTTCTCGGCCTCCGCGGCCGTCCCCTCCGTCCACACGCCGACGAGCACGACCCGCTCAAGCCGGAGGGCGCGGTACTCGACCTCGGTGACGTCGGTCAGTTCGGTGGAGAGGCCCGCGACGCGGCGCAGTGCCCGTCGCTCTTCCAGGTCGAGCTCGCCCGTCAGGGGCTCGTACTCGAACTCGTCAGGGGCCTGGGTCTCGTCTGCAGAGAAAGGTTCAGTCATATGTCCTCGTAGAACGCCGCTTCGCGGCCGTATCTTCCCCGCGATGGTCTCACGCACCATCCCCGCCGGTCACCTGGTTATCACCCGGTTTCCCCCTGGGTTGACGCAAGCGCGCGCGGGGAGGTCTGCAGGGGGCCCCGCTTTGACCGGCCTCCGTACCGGCGAGTACCGTTCTCCACATAACAGAAGTCGAATTTCGCTATACGAATGGGCAGGCAGATGGCTGGACTGGAAGGCATCGAGGTCACCGGACCCCTCGGCGAGCGGTACGAGGAGATCCTGACCCCCGAGGCGCTCGGCCTGCTCGCCGCCCTGCAGCGCGAGCTGGGCGCCCGCCGCAAGGAGCTGCTGGAGGCGCGCGCGGAGCGCCAGCGCAAGCTGTCCGCGGGCGGGACCCTCGACTTCCTGCCCGAGACCGCCGGCGTCCGCGGCGACGACTCCTGGCGCGTCGCCGCGCCCGCGCCCGGCCTGGAGGACCGCCGCGTCGAGATCACCGGCCCGACCGACCGGAAGATGACGATCAACGCGCTGAACTCGGGCGCCAAGGTGTGGCTGGCCGACTTCGAGGACGCCAACACCCCGCTGTGGAACAACATGGTCGAAGGGCAGCTCAACCTGCGGGACGCCCTCGACCGCACCATCGACTTCACCGACGCCAGGAGCGGCAAGTCCTACGCGCTGAAGGACGACGGGGAGCTCGCGACGATCGTCGTCCGGCCGCGCGGCTGGCACATGGAGGAGAAGCACCTGCTCGTCGACGGCGAGCCCATGTCCGGGTCGCTGTTCGACTTCGGCCTCTACTTCTTCCACAGCGCCCGCAGGCAGCTCGACAAGGGCAAGGGCCCCTACTTCTACCTGCCGAAGATGGAGAGCCACCTCGAGGCGCGGCTCTGGAACGACGCGTTCAACCTCGCCCAGGACGCCCTGGAGATCCCGCGCGGCACCATCCGCGCGACCGTGCTGATCGAGACGATCCCGGCCGCGTTCGAGATGGAGGAGATCCTCTACGAGCTGCGCGACCACTCCGCCGGCCTGAACGCGGGCCGCTGGGACTACCTCTTCTCGGTGATCAAGAAGTTCCGGGACCGGGGCACCGACTACGTGCTGCCCGAGCGCAACGCGATCACGATGACCGCGCCGTTCATGCGGGCCTACACCGAGCTGCTCGTGCGGACGTGCCACAAGCGGGGCGCGCACGCGATCGGCGGCATGGCGGCGTTCATCCCGTCCCGCCGCGACGAGGAGGTCAACCGGGTCGCGCTGGAGAAGGTCCGCGCCGACAAGACCCGCGAGTCCGGCGACGGCTTCGACGGCTCCTGGGTCGCCCACCCCGACCTCGTCCCGGTCTGCCGCGAGGTGTTCGACGGCGTCCTCGGGGACAGGCCGAACCAGCGCGACCGGCTCCGCGAGGACGTGCACGTCTCCGCCGCCGACCTGCTCAACGTCAAGGCCACCCCCGGCGAGATCACCGAGGCGGGCCTGCGCAACAACATCGACGTGGCGCTGCGCTACCTGGCCACCTGGCTGGACGGCGCGGGCGCGGTCGCGATCCACAACCTGATGGAGGACGCGGCCACCGCGGAGATCTCCCGCTCCCAGGTGTGGCAGTGGATCTACAACGGCGTCTCCACCGCGGAGGGCCAGAAGATCACCAAGGAGTGGGTGGAGCAGCTCCTGGACGAGGAGCTGGGCAAGATCCGCGAGGAGCTGGGGCAGGCGTACAACGAGCCCCGCTACAACCAGGCCGTGGAGCTCTTCAAGGAGGTCACGCTGGCCGACGAGTACTCCGAGTTCCTCACCACGCCGGCCTACCAGCAGTTCCCGTAGGGGGCCGGCTCCGGCGGCGTTCGCGGGCCGTCCGGGAGAGGCGTTCCGGACGGCCCGCAAGGCCTTGCGACCGCTCGGCGGGCGAGGGATCGTGGAGAGAGTGGAGACCATGCTCACGGCGCTCGGACTCAGGCTGGAGGCGCTGCTCGGGCCCGGCCGGGTGATCAGCGATCCGGTGCGGCTGCGCACCTACGAGTGCGACGGCCTCACCAACCACCGGTGCACGCCCGGCGTCGTCGTGCTGCCCGACACGGCCGAGCAGATCGCCGCGATCGTGCGGGAGTGCGCGGCGGCCGGGGTCCCCTACGTCGCGCGCGGGTCGGGCACGGGCCTGTCGGGCGGGGCGCTCCCCCGCGCCGACGGCGTGCTGATCGTCACGTCCCGGATGAACCGGATCCTGGAGATCGACATCCCCGGGCAGCGGGCCGTGGTGGAGCCGGGCGTGATCAACCTGGACGTGACGCGGGCCGTCCGCCCGCACGGGTACTACTTCGCGCCCGACCCGTCCAGCCAGCAGATCTGCTCGGTGGGCGGCAACGTCGCCGAGAACTCCGGCGGCGCGCACTGCCTGAAGTACGGGTTCACCGCCCACCACGTGCTGGCCTGCGAGGTCGTCACGCCCGACGGCGAGCTCGTCGAGCTCGCGGCGGACGGGCCCGGCTACGACCTGCTCGGCGTGTTCGTCGGGGCGGAGGGCACGCTCGGCATCGCCACCAAGATCACGGTGCGGCTGACGCGGGTCCCCGAGACCGTGCAGACGCTGCTGGCCGCGTTCGGCTCGATCGAGGCGGGCGGCGCCG
This sequence comes from Actinomadura sp. NPDC048032, assembly GCF_040653175.1. Lineage (NCBI taxonomy): Bacteria > Bacillati > Actinomycetota > Actinomycetes > Streptosporangiales > Thermomonosporaceae > Actinomadura > Actinomadura sp. NPDC048032. Next base: position 1,456 of record NZ_JBEZJP010000021.1, on the reverse strand, counting down.
CGGTGTCGGCGATCATCGGCGCGGGCGTCGTCCCGGCGGCGATCGAGATGATGGACGCGCTGGCGATCGAGGCGGCCGAGGCGGCGGTGCGCTGCGAGTACCCGCCGGGCGCCGGCGCGGTGCTGATCGTGGAGCTGGACGGCCCGGAGGCCGAGGTCGCCGCCCAGTTCACCGAGGTGGAGCGGATGTGCCGGGACGCGGGCGCCTTCGAGATCCGCATCGCCGCCGACGACGCGCAGCGGGCGCTGATCTGGAAGGGGCGCAAGTCGGCGTTCGCGGCCGTGGGCCGGATCAGCCCCGCCTACCTCGTCCAGGACGGCGTCATCCCCCGGACCGTGCTCCCGGACGTCCTGGCCAGGATCGACGCTCTGTCCGCCAAGTCGGGCGTGCGGGTCGCGAACGTGTTCCACGCGGGGGACGGCAACCTGCATCCGCTGGTGCTGTTCGACGACGCCGAGCCGGGCGCGGAGGAGCGCGCCGAGGAGGTCTCGGGCGCGATCCTCGACCTGTGCATCGAGCACGGCGGCTCCATCACCGGCGAGCACGGGGTCGGCGTGGACAAGGCCCGCTACATGCCGCGCATGTTCACCGACGCCGACCTGGACACGATGCAGATGGTCCGCTGCGGCTTCGATCCGGCGGGGCTGTGCAATCCGGGCAAGGTCTTCCCCACGCCGCGGCTGTGCGGGGAGGTGCCCGGCAAGCGCAAGGGCCCGCACCCGTTCGAGGGAAAGGCGGACATCTTCTGATGCGGCCCCTGGACGCCCTGGCGAAGGTCTGCGGCGACGTACGGCCCGGTGAGGCCGCCGAAGGCGTGCTCGGCGTGGAGCCCGCGCTCGTCGCGGCGCCGAAGAACCTGACTGAGGCCGCCGACGTCATGCGCGTGGCCGCCGAGAAGGGCCTGGCCGTCGTCCCGCGTGGGGCCGAGACCCGGTTGGACTGGGGCGAGCCACCGGAACGCTGCGACCTGCTCATCGACACCCATCGGCTCAACAGGCTCGTCGAGCACACGGCAGGCGACCTCGTCGCCAAAGCTGAAGCCGGGCTCGCGATGGAGGACTTCGCCGAGAAACTGGCCGAACGGGGGCAGCGGCTCGCGCTCGACGTCCCGCTACCGGGTTCGACGGTCGGCGGGACGATCGCCACGAGCGCCGCCGGTCCCCTGCGCACGCTCTACGGGACGCCCAGGAACCTGGTCATCGGGCTCACGGTCGTCCGGGCGGACGGCCAGGTCGCGCGCTCCGGAGGCAAGGTCGTCAAGAACGTCGCCGGGTACGACCTGGGGCGGCTCTTCGCCGGTTCCTACGGAACGCTCGGCCTGATCGTTGACGCCACGTTCCGCCTGCATCCGATCCCCGAGGCGACCGCGTACGTGACGTGCGCCGTCGACGGGCCGGAGGACGCGCACGACGCGGTCCAGACCGTCCTGCACTCCCCCGTCGCCCCGAGCGCGGTC
>NZ_JBEZJP010000020.1:0-38552 GCF_040653175.1 Actinomadura sp. NPDC048032 | reverse complement strand
GCCAACCGCACCTTCGTCGTCGGCGTGGGCATGACCAAGTTCGAGAAGCCCGGCTCCCGCGACTGGGAGTACCCCGACATGGCCAAGGAGGCCGTCGGCCACGCCCTGGAGGACGCGGGCGTCGGCTACGACGCCGTCGAGACGGCCTACGCCGGCTCGATGTACGGATCGATGGGCCAGCGCGCCCTCTACGAGACCGGCATGACCGGCATCCCCGTCATGACCGTCATGAACGCGTGCGCGACCGGGTCCAGCGCGCTGTACCTCGCCCGCCAGGCCGTGCGCGGCGGCCTCGCCGACTGCGCCCTCGCACTCGGCATGGAGAAGATGAAGAAGGGCTCGCTCGGCGCCGGCATGGGCGAGTCCAAGGTCACCATCATCGACCACCACCTGCGCTCCATGACCGCGGGCCGCGAGTGGGAGCTGGACAAGGCGCCCATGCCGCAGATGTTCGGCAACGCCGGACGCGAGCACATGGAGAAGTACGGCTCGACCCCCGACCACTACGCCTGGATCGGCTGGAAGAACCACAAGCACTCGGTCAACAACCCCTACGCGCAGTTCCAGACCGAGTACTCCCTCGACGACGTCAAGAACGCCACGATGATCTTCGACCCGCTGACCAAGCTCCAGTGCTCCCCCACCTCCGACGGCGCCGCCGCCGCGCTCGTCGTCAGCGAGCGGTTCCTGGACGAGCACGACCTGTGGGACCAGGCCGTCGAGATCGCCGGCCACCACATCGCGAGCGACACCGGGGAGAGCTTCGCCGACCACTCCTCCATCCAGGTCGTCGGCTTCGGCGTCTCCCAGCGCGCCGCCCGCAAGGCGATGGACGAGGCCCAGGTGTCCATCGACGACGTCGACGTCATCGAACTGCACGACATTAGCGGCCCGTGCTCATCACCTACGAGGCGCTCGGCATGGCCGAGGTCGGCGAGGGTCACAAGCTCGTCGACGATGAAGCCACCACTTATGGCGGCCAGTGGGTCGTCAACCCCTCCGGCGGCCTCATCTCCAAGGGCCACCCCCTCGGCGCCACCGGCCTGGCCCAGTGCGCAGAGCTGACCTGGCAGCTGCGCGGCAAGGCCGGCGCCCGCCAGGTAAACGGCGCCCGCGTCGCCCTCCAGCACAACATCGGCCTCGGCAGCGCCTGCGCCGTCGCCGTGTACAAGCCCGCCACCGCCTGACCCCGCGGGACAGGCACGGGGCCAGGGCCGTTCGCCCCGTCCCTCCGCACGAGGCTCGGCTAGGCCTCGCGGGGAGGGACGGGGCGAACCCGTCCCGGGCCGCGGCGGCCACCGGCCGGGCGCGCGATTGTGCGACAAACATTGACATTTGTCTCACAGTCGTTACGGTGACGGTAAGCAACCGCCGGCAGGAGGTGCGATGCCCGCCCCGCCCCCGCCCCCCACGGTCGTCGCCGCCGCCGCCCGCAGGCCCGCCCGCACGGCCGCCCGCGCCCCGCTCGGCCCCGGCACGCTCCTCTGGCGGCACGCCGCCGACCTGCGCTCCCTGCTCCCCGGCGCCGCCGCCGGGCTGATGCAGCTCATGCACCCCGGCATCGGCGCCGGCGTCACCGAGCACTCCGCGTTCTTCGACGCCCCCTTCGACCGGATCCACCGGTCCGTCCCGCAGATCTGGGCGACGATCCTCGCCCCGGACGGCGCCGCCCGCGCCCGCACCATCCGCGACCTGCACCGCGCCATCGGCGGCGTGGACGAGCGCGCCCGCCGGTACCACGCCCTCGAACCCGAGACGTTCTGGTGGGCGCACGCCACGTTCACCTGGGAGATCTTCAAGGCCGCCGAGACCTTCCACCCCGGCACGCTCACCGCCGAGGACCACGAGCAGATGTACGCCGAGACCGTCACCTGGTACTCCCGCTACGGCGTCAGCATGCGGCCCGTCCCCGCCGACTACGCCGCCTTCCAGTCCAAGTTCTGGCACATCTGCACCCGCACGCTCGAACTCACCCCCGCCGCCGCCCGCGCCCTGGAGATCGCCAAGCACGGCTCCGACACCGTCGCCCTGCTGCCCGTCGGCGGCCCCCGGATCGACCGCGCCGGGCGGCTCGCCATCGAGCGCCCGCTCCGCCTGATCACCTTCGGCTGCCTGCCGCAGGTCGTCCGCGACCGCTTCGACATCCCCTGGTCCCCGCTCGACCAGGCCCGGTTCGCCGCCCTCGCTCTGGCCAACCGGCAGGGCTACCGCATGATGCCCACCGGACTCAACCACTGGGCCCTGCGCAGCATGCTCCGCTACATCGGCGCCCAGACCCGTCAGGACCGCTACCGCCCGGCCGCCTGAGCGGCGCCTCCCTCCCGCAGGTCACGCAACGTTCTTGTCGAAGGAGTCCGGAGGTCGCATGCGCTTCAGCCGGGTCATCGGAAACTGAGGCGTGGAGACGATCACAGCCGGCGCCGTCCCCGCGGCGGTCGCCAAGCTCCCAGGCCTCGGCGCCGACGCCGCGGCGCCGTCCCTCGTCCGCCGGATCCACCGGGCCCGCTGGGCGGTCGCCGGACTCCTGCTGGCCGTCCTCACCGCCGCCCTCCTGACGACCGCCGGGCCGCTGCGACCGGCCCTCGCCGCCCTCGGCCACATGCGCTGGGGGTTCCTGCCGGTCCTGGTACTGCTGTCCCTGCTGCACTACGTCTGCTCCGCGGTCGCGCTGCGCGGCGCGGCGGGCCGCCCGCTCCCCCTGGTCAGGACGACGATGACGCAGCTCACCGCGTCGGCCGCCAACCGCGTCACGCCCGGGGGCCTCGGCGCCGCGGCCGTCAACACCCGCTACCTCGTGTGCCGCGGCCTGCCGCTGCCCCGCACCGCCGTCGCCGTGGCGGTCCTCCAGGTCGCCGGCGTCCCCGCCGACCTTCTGCTGACGGGCGCGGCCCTCGGCCTCGGCGCCGTCCTGGCCCCGGGCGGCGGGAACGACCGGATGCTGGACGCCCTCGGCCACCACGCCTCCCGGGCCGCCGGCCTCGTGCCGCCCCTCCCGCTGCTCATGGCCGCCGGCGTGCTGCTGCCGGCCGCCGTGCTGTGGGGCCGCCGCGCGGTCCGCTCCACCGCGGCCCGCAGCGCCGCGGCCGGGCTCGCCGACCTGTGCCGCCGCCCGCGCGACCTCGCGGTCACCCTCGCCGCGTCCGCGGGGACCACGCTCGTCCTCGGCGTCGCGTTCGCCCTCGGCGTCCTCGCCGTCCCCGGGACGGCGGTGGGCCCCGCCGACGCGCCGGCGCTCATCGCCGCCTACCTGGTGGGGGCCGCGGCGGGCTCGGCCGTCCCGACGCCCGGCGGCGTCGGCTCCACCGAGGCCGCCCTCGTCGCCGCGCTCGCCGCCCTCGGGATCGCCGCGGGCCCGGCCCTGCACGCCGTCCTGCTCTTCCGGGCGGTCACGTTCTGGGCGCCCGTCCCGCTGGGCATCCTGGCCTGCCGGACGCTCCGGCGGTGACTCCCTCATCGTGCCCGGCCCGCGTGCGGCCCTCCCTCGTCGCGTGAGGAAGGGCCGCCGGTCGGGCTGGAGGCCCGGCGCGGTGCCGGGCCTCCGGTTCTGTGCCGCTACCCGACGACCCACCTGAACCGCGCGGGTCGCCTGACGCGGTAACGCCGATCGCCGATCAGGTCCTCATCGGCGTAGTCCACCGCGGCCTCGACGACCGCGCTGACGGTTCCGCCGACGACGCCCGGCTCGAGATCGCTGCCGAACCAGCCGGAGACGCGGCCCGCGGCGCTCGCCGGCAGGACGACCACGCCGAAGCGGAGAAGGACGCCGGCCTTGCCGAGGAACTCCTCGATCTCGACGCTGCCGCCGCAGACGACGATCCGGCTGCGACCCTTCGCCTTCTTGACGAGCCCGGTGCCGCCGTCGCTGAGACCGCCGTCGATAGGCGCCCTCTCGACGACGCGGGCTTCGCTGGTGACCTCATCGATGATGACGAAGGCGCGACCGCTGACGTTCTCGTAACAGCCATTGCCAGCGAGTTCGTCGATGGTGACGGTGCCGTTGCCTTCGTTGTGGACACGGCCGCGGCCGGTGACCTTGCCGATGGTGACGGTGCCGGCCTTGAGGACGCCGTCGCCGCCACCGTTCCAGTTCCGGACGTAGCCATGGCCGGTGACCTTGCCGATGGTGACGGTTCCACCACCCGGGTTGAGGAGGCGGCCGCTGTCGGCGACCTCCTCGATGACGAGGGTGCCGAGGCCTGCGTTGCACACCTCGCCAGTGACCTTCTTCACGGTGATGGTTTCGCCACGCGCGGGCGTGAGAACGAAGCTGCCGTCGAAAGGGCACTCCCTGTAGGAGATGGTGCCGTAGCTTTCACGGTGACCCACGATTGCCTCCTGCGTGTTGTTTGTCGTTGACGCCCCCATCCGTGTGGAAGCGCCGTGTAGAACCGTCCAGATCGCGGACGGTCGCGCAAGGCGGCGGGCGGCATCGCCGCGGCCGCCGCCTTTACATTGTAGATCAATTACAGGCGGAAGACCCTGCGGGCGTTGCCCGCGAGGAACGCCTCCCGGGCGTCCTCGCCCAGGCCGAGGTCGTCCAGGCCCTTGAGCGCCCGCTCGGCGGTCAGCATCGGGTAGTTGGTGCCGAACATGACCTTGTGGTGCCGGTCCTGGGCCATGTACCGGACGAGCTCAGGCGGGTACCTGCGGACCGTGTACGCGGACGTGTCGATGTAGACGTTCGGGTGCTTCCGGCACACCGCGACCATCTCCTCCGTCCACGGGTAGCCGATGTGCCCGCCCACGATGACGAGCTCGGGGAAGTCGAGCGCCACCTGGTCGACGTACGGGATGGGCCGGCCCGTCTCGCTCGGGCGCAGCGGGCCCGTGTGGCCGACCTGCGTGCAGAAGGGGACGCCCAGCTCCACGCATTCGGCGAACAGGGGGTAGAACCGACGGTCGGTGGGAGGCAGCTCCCACAGCCACGGCACCACGCGCAGGCCCTTGAAGCCCAGTTCGCCCACGCACCGCCTCAGTTCCCGCACGGCCTCCATCGGCTTGCGCAGGTCGACCGAGGCGATGCCGGCGAGCCGGCCGGGGGCCTGCCGGACGAACGACGCGACCTCGTCGTTGCTCACGAGGTCGCCCTCGGGCCCGTACCAGGCGCTGATCAGGCCGAGGTCCACTCCCCCGGCGTCCATCGCCGCGACCGTGGCGCCGACCGGGACCTCCTCCGCCGGCGGCTCCTGCCCCGTCCACCTCCAGAGCGAGTCGAGCATCTCGTGCCGCAGGAACCGCACCGTCCCGTGCTGCATCCACGCGTCAATCACCATGGGGACCTCCCACCGACCGCCATGCGGCCTCGCTCAGCGATTCGACCTGCCCGCCGTCCGGTTCGGGGCACTGGCCGTTCAGCCAGAGCCGGCACAGTTCCTGCGCGGGCCCGAGCCACAGGACGAACGCGGTCACCGCGTCCACGTCGAGCAGCGCGCCGTGCCGCGCCTGCACGCGCCACCAGCTGCGCACCTCGCGGAAGAACGCGCCGTTGCGCTCGGCCAGCCCGGCACTTCCGGCGGGACGTTCGGTGAACATGAACCGGGCCCGGCCCGGATGCTCCCTGCACCACCGGACGTGGAACGCCACGACCGAGGCCACCGCCTCCCGCGCACCGCCGTGCGCCTTCAGTTCGGCGAGGAAGGCGTCCTGGTACATCCCGATGCTCTCGACGAACAGCGCCTCCGCCACCTGCTCCTTGCCGGAGAAGTGGTGGTAGAGGCTGCCCACGCTCACCCCGCTCGCCGCCCTGAGCCCGCTCAGCGTGGTCCCGGCGACCCCGTCGCGCCCGAACAGCTCCAGCGCCGCCCGCAGGATCCGCTCCCGTCCGGCCTCCGTCATAGAACATTATTCTGCCATGCCAGAACAATGTTCTGTACGGGGGGCCTCCGGGGCCCTGCTAGCCTCATGACCATGTCCAGCCCCGAGTCCGACAGACGCTGACTCCCGGGCGGCTCCCCTTCGGGCGGGCCGCCTGAGGCGGGCTGCCTTCCTCGCCCTCGCATTCGAGGGATCTTCTTTCTGCCGTCGCCGTCCGTGCCGACGCCGGACGGCCTTCTCGGCGCAGCCCCCATCGACAGCCGACCTGTTCGCCGTCTCGGGAGTCTCCCCTTGCCTTTCGCCGTCTACGTCCTCGGGCTCGCCGTGTTCGCCCAGGGCACCTCCGAATTCATGCTGTCCGGGCTCGTCCCGGGCATCGCCGCGGACCTGGGCGTGTCCATCCCCGCCGCCGGCCTGCTCACCTCCGCCTTCGCCGTCGGCATGGTGATCGGCGCCCCGTCCATGACCCTGCTGGCCCGCCGGTGGCCGCGCCGCCGCGCGCTGCTGGCGTTCCTGGTCGCCTTCGTCGCCGTCCACGTCGTCGGCGCCCTCACCACCAGCTACGCGGTGCTGCTGGCCACCCGCGTCGCCGCCGCCCTGGCCAACGCCGGGTTCTGGGCCGTCGCGCTCGCCACCGCGACCGCGCTCGTGCCGCCCGCCGCCCGCGCCCGCGCCACGTCCGTCGTGGTCGGGGGCGTCACCGTCGCCTGCGTCGCCGGGGTCCCGGCGGGCGCGGTGCTCGGCGGGGCGTGGGGCTGGCGGGCCGCCTTCTGGGCGGTCGCGCTGGTCTCGCTGCCCGCCGTCGCCGCGATCGCCAGGGCGATCCCGGAGGAGCGCCCGTCCGCGGGCGCCGCCCGCAGCGAACTGCGCGCCCTGGCCAACGGCCGCCTGCTGCTCACCCTCTCCGTCAACGCGCTGTTCCAGGGCGCGACGTTCTGCACCTTCACCTACCTCGCGCCGCTCGCCACGAACGTCGCCGGTTTCGGCTCCGCCTGGGTGCCGGCGCTGCTGGCGCTCTTCGGCGCCGGGTCCTTCGCGGGCGTGACCATCGGCGGACGGATCGCCGACGCGCATCCCGCCGCGCTGATCGCCGCGGGCATGACGTCCCTGACCGCCGGGTGGGCCGTCCTCGCGCTGACGGCCGGAAGCCCGGCGGCGGTCGTCGTGCTGGTGTTCGTGCAGGGGATGCTGGCGTTCGGCACGGGCCCGGCGCTGATCTCACGCGTCCTGGAGCAGGGCTCCGCGGCGCCGACGCTGGCCGGCGGGTTCGCCACCGCGGCGTTCAACGTCGGCGGGACGCTCGGCCCGTGGCTCGGCGGCGCCGCGATCGGCGCCGGCCTCGGCTACCGCTCGCCCGTGTGGGTGAGCGCGACGCTGATGGCCGGCGCGATCGCGGTCCTCGCCGGTCAGGTCTGCTTCTGGAGGGCCAGACTGGCCGAGCCCGTCAGCGCCGGCAGGTAGCCGGAACGGTGGCCCAGCGCGGTCGGGTGGTAGGAGGAGCCGATCGGGATCGTGACCGCGTTGAGCCAGTCGTCGCCGGAGCACAGCTCGTGCCCGGAGAACTCGTCCCGGACGTCCGACCACGTGAACCCGGCGCGCCCCGCGGCGGCGGAGACGACGGTGTCGAGGGTGTCGGCGGCGTGGTTGAGCGCGGTGCGCTTGGTGTTGCTCAGCCCCGCGCACCAGTCGACGATGATGTAGAGGCGCGGGTACCCGAGCACCACCACCCGCGCCGACGGGGACTTCGCACGGATCTGGCCGTACAGCGAGTCGAGCTGTCCGGGGAGCGTGTTCTTCATGTAGGTCTCGGCCTGCGTCACCCTGCTCTGGCACGAGGCGTTCGACTGCAGGACGCACGTCTGCATGACGTCGGCGAACCCGGCGTCGTTGCCGCCGGCGGTGATGCTCACGAGCGTCGTGGAGGAGCTGAGCGCGCCGAGCTGGCCGCTGGCGACGGTCGTGGTCGTCGCGCCGGAGCAGGCGACGAACTTGTACGACGACGTCGCGTGCGACGCCGCCCACAGGTTCGGATAGGCGTTCGCGCTGCGCTGGCACGTTCCGCTGTTCGGATCGTAGTTCCCGGCCCCCGTGCCGGACGAGTAGGAGTCGCCGAGGGCGACGTAGTTGGGGCCGGCCGCCGAGGCGGTGCCGGACCCGAGCAGTGAGGCGGCGGCGAAGGTCGCCGCACCGAAGGCGACCAGACTGGGGCGGGAAAGACGCATCGGCACACTCCGGGCGACGTATCGAATTGTGTCTTCCGTCCTATACCCGAAGCGCCTTTACGCCAAGCTCAATTCTGATCAACTTTGTTTGGCATGATTCGCCATTGCCATCCGAAATATCCAGAAAACCGGGCCGGTCGCCCTCAAGATCTGACTACCATTCCGGCACGCTTCCCGGCGGCCCCAGGAGCCCGTCCAGCATCCTCCGCCCCCCGTCCGCCGCGGCGGCGGAAGGCGGCACAGCCCTCCCCCTGAGAGGAATGACCGGCACGGGGACATTTACCTATCTCGCGGCGATTCGCGACGGCAGAAAAAGCGGATGGGGCGGGACGTCTTTCGGACGTCCCGCCCCATCCGCCTCGGGGCGGCCCGGGCTCAGCCCTTGCGGCCGAGACGGGAGGCTCCGCCCCGGATCCGGTGCCAGGCGGCGCGCGCGTGGCCGTTCACGCCGGCGCTGATGCGGCGGGCGGTCGGGAACTCGGTCCCGAGAAGGCCGAGCCCGGCGAGGATCGCGACGATGCCGGGACCGGGCAGCACGAGCATGGCGACGCCCGCGACGATCAGGGCGGCTCCGGCCACCGCGACGCCGATCTTGCGGAGCAGGCGGACATGCGCGCCGCGGCGGCTCGCGGGCGCCGCGTCGGCGTCCGTCCCGGCACGGTCCATGGCGGTCGTGGTCACATCGTCCCCCGATCTGCGTACACGGCTTTCTTCTGGGACGAACCGGCATGGCGGCGAAGATCCCCGATCCGACGCGGTGTGGCCAGAGTCACACCCCGTCCCCCGGGGCGGCCGCCCGCCGTCCGCGGGCCGCTAGCATCGCGGGAATGAAGATCCCGTTCGGCGCGCGGGCCCGTCTCGGGAGCCTGGCCGCGCCGGTGTGGAGGCGGCTGAGCGGCCGGACGCAGTGGCGGCTCGCGCGGCTCCGGCACCAGACGTTCCTGGTGTACGCGGGAGGGATCGTCCAGGACGAGCAGGGCCGGATCCTGCTGCTCCGCCACCGGCTGTGGCCCCCGTACCGCGCCTGGGGGCTGCCGGGCGGATACGTCGACGCCGGCGAGCGCCTCGAAGACGGCGTCGCGCGCGAGGTCCGGGAGGAGACGGCCCTGGAGGTCGAGGTCACCGCGCCGCCGCTCCACGTCGCGAGCGGGTTCCGGCACCGCGTCGAGGCCTACTACGCGGCCCGGATCGTCGGCGGGCGGCTCGACCTGGACGCGGGCGAGATCCTGGAGGCCCGCTGGTGGCCCCTCGACGCGCTCCCCGAGGAGATGTCGCCCCGGCTCCGCGGCGTCATCGCCTCCCTTGACCTCAGCCGCGGTTGAGGTTGCACCCTGGTGTCATGAGCCTCACCGACCTCGAACGCGACTACCTCTCCACCCAGCGCCTCGGCCGCCTCGCCACCGTCGGGCCCAAGGGCGACCCGCAGAACAACCCCGTCGGGTTCGCCTACAACGCCGAGACCGGGACGATCGACATCGGCGGCTGGAACCTCGCCGAATCCCGCAAATACCGCAACCTCCGCCACAACGACCAGGTCGCCTTCGTCGTGGACGACCTCGTCTCCGTCAAGCCGTGGCGGGTGCGAGGCATCGAGATCCGCGGTCGCGCCGAGACCGCGGTCGCGGAGAACTCCCGCTTCAGCGGCGACGTCATCCGCGTCCACCCGCACACCGTCTTCACCTGGGGCATCGACCCGGGCGCCGAAGGGATGACCAAGCGCGTCGTCGAGTAGCCGCCCGGCTCCGACCGTCAGAGGCCGACCTCATCGGGGCCGAAGGGAGGAAGGTAGATCTCGTCGCGGCGGACCACCCGCAGGCCGGGGCGCGCGGCGGACAGGTCGACCTCCCCCTCCGCGTACAGGACGACCTCCGCGAGCCGGTCGAGCGGCGGCAGCAGCCCGAAGTCGCCGTGGGCGAGGGTGAGGGACTCCAGCCCGACGATGTCCTTGAGGCTCGCCAGACCGTCGACGTCGACGTTGGACAGGATGAGGCGGCGGACGGGGGTGCCGCTGAGCTGCGCCAGATCGATGTTGGCGGCGGGTCCGGCGAGTTGGAGCAGCTCCCACGGCCGGCCCGCCAGCGGCCCCAGGTCCATGCCGTTGTCGTCCCAGAGCAGGGCCTCGGTGACCGAGGTCAGCCAGCGGACGGGCTCGAACGTCCCCACCCACGCGTAGTCGGTCGTGAGCCGGCGCCGCCGCAGGATCGGCTCGGCGGGCGGCGGCTCCTCGGCGTCGGTACCGGCCAGCACCCGCCGCCACACCGGCCAGAGATTCCCCCAGAACTCGTCCCAGACGAACTCCTCGTCATCGTCCACCCCGGCATTGTCGCCCCCGGACGGCGTACTGGCAAAGCAGGAGCGAGACGCCCCGGTCGCGCACGTGCGGGATTTGCACACCAGTCACTTACACGGGCGATACGCGGGTCATCCGAATTCCATACAAGACCATTTCCCATCACCCCTCAGGCCATTGACGGCCAATATCCGCCACGGGCTCGGAGTACGTGATAAAAATCTGACGGCCGCAACGAGACGACTGTCAGGAATCCTTTGTGGACGAGAAACGCGAGACGCCCCCGCCGTGGTCTCCGACGATCAGCACCGAGTGCCCGGTCGGTGTCGCGCAGCAGGCGTGGATCGAGGCGTCGATCACTTGGTTCGTCCAGGAGTTCGGCCGGGACCCGGTGATGCGGCCGATCGTCCTGCCCCAGCCGGATCTGCGGGCCGCCGGCTACACCGGCACGCCGAAGCAGATCGACGACGTGGTCGCGCGGACGTGCGAGCAGATGGGGATCGACCGATCCGAACTCACCGTGGAGCTCTTCGACCGCGAGGACGAGGACGCGACGGCCCGCGACGGCAAGCGCGCGGTCGGGCACTACTACGTCGAGGACGGCCGGGCGGTCATCGGGCTCGACGTGACGGAGGCGTCCGACGCCGCCTACCTGATCGCCGTGATCGCGCACGAACTGTGCCATGTCCGCCTCCTCGGCGAGGAGCGGATCACCACCGAACGCAAGGACCACGAACGGCTCACCGACCTCCTCACCGTCTATTTCGGATTCGGCGTCTTCAGCACGAACGCGGCGCTGAGATTCGGCGAGGCGACCCGGGGCTTCTCCATCCAGCCCCTGGGGGATCTGGACGAGCGCACCCTGAACGCCGCCCGCAACGACGGCTATTCGCGGCTCGGGTATCTGACGGAGCGCGAGTTCGGCTACGCGATGGCCTGCTACGCCTGGCTGCGGGGCGAGACCGACCCACCGTGGGCGGCCCGCGTGGACCCGGGGCCGCGAGCCCTCCTGCGGCAGGGCCTCGCCTACCTGTCCCGGTCCGCCATGCAGGGCGAGTTCCCGACCCGCCGGACCGGAGACGTCCCGGTCACGGTCCGCGTGACACCGAGGACCGGCCCCGTATGGCGCGGCGGCCTCCACCTGACGGTCCAGCCGACCGCCTGGCCCCCGAGAGCACCCGGCCATCGGCCGACCTGACCCCGCGCGGCCCACGAGGACTGGTTTCAGCGCGCCTCACCACGCTGGTTCGCCAGCAGTTCCTGAGCCTCCCGCCAGTGCAGATGCGAATGCTTCTTGCCCAATGCCAAATGCTCGTGGCAGAACCAGTACACCTCCGGAGGATGGCCGACCCAGCCCTCCCGATACTGTTCCTGGCGGACCGCCTCCTCTTCAGGGGTGAGCGCGAACCGAACAGTTTCGAACGACGAGAACGGCACCCCGTCGCGAAGGGTCCGTAGACAAACGAAGCACATCGGCGGCATCAAAGCGACTCCTCAGGTAAGGGGAAACCCCTCCGAACGGTAGCGCCGCAGCGGCCCTGCCTCCTCCAAATGGTCGATGCCCACCCGCCGGGATGCGACCGTCCGGCCGATGCACCGACCGCGCCGCATCAGCAGGATCGGCAGGCATGAACCGAACTTCTGTGCTGGCGGCCTTCGCCCTGACCATTCCACCCATGATGGCCGTCCCGGGCAGCGCGACGGCGAGCACGATCGCCTGGCGGGCCTGCGGGGACACCGGCGCCGAGTGCGGGACCGTCACGGTGCCCGTGGACTGGTCTCACCCGGACGGGCGGAAGCTGTCGCTGGCCGTGACCCGCCGGAAGGCGGCCAAGGCCCGAGCCGGCGCGTTGCTGTACAACCCCGGCGGCCCCGGAACCGGCGCTGCCGACCTGGTCCGAGACTGGGCACCGCAGTTCTTCTCACCCCGGTTGCGGGACCGGTTCGACATCGTCGGAATCGACCCGCGCGGTGTCGGCGGCAGCGAACAGATCTCCTGCAAGATGCCCGTGCACGACCCGGAAGTGACACAGTTCCCCAGTACCAGGCCTGAGTACGAGCGCATGGTGGCCCATAACAAGTCGGTAGGGCAGAGCTGCGATCCGCTCATCCGGCACGTCGACACGGTGAGCGCGGCGCGTGACTTCGACGCCGTGCGCGCCGCCCTGGGAGAAAGAAAAGTCAGCTACCTGGGCCGCTCGTACGGCAGCATGCTCGGCACCCAGTACGCGCGACTGTTCCCCGACCGAATCCGCACCATGGCCTTGGACGGCGTCGTCGACCACGGCATGCCGTCCCGCCGCATGGTGGTCGAAGCAGCATCGGCCGTGGAGGACTCCTTCGACCGGTTCGCGGCCTGGTGCGCGCGGACAGCCGACTGCGAACTGCACGGACGTCCGGTCGGAAAGGTGTGGGACGCGCTCGTTCAGCGGGCCGAGCGCCATCCCCTGCCGGTTCCCGGCGGCCGGCCGCTGACAGCCGAGGAACTGCGCTACAGCGTCTACGCGATGCTGACGCTGTTCCCCGAGTTCGGGCAGGGACTCGCGCGCGGCATCGCCGAAGCCGACGGAAACAACGCCTCGCTGCTAGGCCAGATGCGCGACCAGGCACTGTACGACCCGGCGAGCACGGCCGCCTACCGGGCGATCCTGTGCCAGGACATCGACCCGCAGGTGCCTGACTTCCGCGAGTTGCGCCGCCGTGAACACCTGATCCGGCGGCGGGCCCCGCACATGGGCGGGACGTCGGAGTTCTGGGACATGACGACCGGGTGCATCGGCTGGCCCGTCCGCCCGGCCGCCCCCCAACGCCCGGTGCACATCCGCGACGCGCCACCCGTCCTGCTGGTGGGCAACACCCACGACCCGGCCACGCCCCTGGCATGGGCGAAGAGCCTGAGCCGCGGCATCCGAGGCTCGAAGGTCCTGGCCTACGACGGCGACGGCCACACCGCCTACCTCCGCAACCGCTGCGCGACCACCGGCATCGACAACTACCTGATCACCGGCACACTCCCGACCACCGATCACAGACCGGACGCAGGCCGGCGCGTCAGGTGAGCCTCACGCGCATGGGCTGTCTAGAGGCCCGCTCGGTAGCGGGTGTATTCGCAGGCGAGGACGTCGAGGGGGATGGACGGCCAGCGGCTCAGCGTGCCCGTGTGGCGGTCGATGATCAGTAATGGGGTCTCGTCGTCGCCGAGGTCGCCGGCGGGGCGGGCGACGAAGCCGTCCGGGAGCTCTTCGATGATCAGCGGCACGGGTGGGCCACCGCGCCAGAAGTGCGCGTCCGCGCGCCGCCACGCCTCGGCCCGGTCGACCAGCGCCGGGCGGACGCTGTAGGCGGCGAGGACGTGGGCGAGGCCGCGCAACGTCCGGCATTCGGGCGTCCCGCAGCCGCGGCAGACGGGTTCGCCGTGCGGCCCCTCGCCGGGGCGGTGGGAGGCGAGGACGCAGGTCAGCGCGGCGGTGCAGGCGAGCACGAGGCGCCGCGACTGCGCGACGAACTCCCGACTCGCGGAATCGAGGCTTCCCGCCTGGACGAGGGCGGCGTCGACGGAGTGGGGATCGGCGCGCATCGCGGCGGTCATCGCCGCGTGGACGCGCAGGTGGACCTGGTCGTGCGTCCAGGAGGCCGGCTCGGTCACGCGGCCCACTCCCCCGCGAACACGGCGGTGACCGTCCGCCCCTCGCCATTGCCGTGCCATCCCCAGCTCGCGGCGGTGAGCGAGACGGTGCGCAGGCCCCGGCCGGACTCTGCCAGCTCGGCGGCGTCCAGCGCCGCGGGCTCACCGGGGCCGCCCTGGTCGGTGACCGACACCGCGACCAGGCCGCCGTCCCGCACGACCTCCACGGTGAACCTGCCGCCCACCTGGCCGGACTTGGTATGCCGCAGCGCGTTGACGACCAGCTCGTCGGCGGCGAGCAGGACGTCGTCGAGGAAGGGGCAGCCGTCCAGTAGGCAACCCACGAACCGCCGGGCGTTGCGGGCCTGCTCGGGTCCGCCGGGGAAGGAGCGCCGCCAATACAACGGCGCCGGCTTCACTACCGGAAGCAAGGTCAGTGACATCAGAGCACCTCGGATCGCAATGGACGTCAGCGTTGCGGATCTGACAGGTCTCCCCTGTCGTCCGCACGCACATCGTCACACTCGGTCGCCAGTCGAGCACGGAGGATTAGAGCTCTACTTGCCCCGGCAAGGGATTCAGCACAAGCGCTGGTCTAATATCCGATCTCCGCACACGCGGAATTCACGCGCCCAGAGCTTGCACGTGCGGGCGAAGCGGCGAGGAAACGCCTTTCTCCTCGACGGCCACGTCACCCGCGTCCGCCTTGCCCG
Organism: Actinomadura sp. NPDC048032; assembly: GCF_040653175.1. NCBI lineage: Bacteria > Bacillati > Actinomycetota > Actinomycetes > Streptosporangiales > Thermomonosporaceae > Actinomadura > Actinomadura sp. NPDC048032. The sequence goes on along the minus strand of NZ_JBEZJP010000020.1, from coordinate 23,888 downwards.
GACGGCCGAAGCGCCCTTCGGGCGAACGCTGCCGGACAGCGACACCGGGCGGCACCCAAGTCGTCCACCGTGAGCACCGCCGCCCCGAAGACATGGCGGGTCCCGCACGACTCCACGGCCGCCCAGAACACCCATCTAGGCATGAAAGCCGCACCACCGGAACACTTGAATGACCTGACCTGTGACGCCAACCCGCCCCCGCACGCCCAGAAATGCAAACGGAACCAGCGCGAAGCCCACATGCAGTCACGCGATACGCGCGCCTACTGGATGTGAGTGGATTATCGGCACGTGCAAAGTTCGCACGTGCGCGATTACATAGGGGCCGGTGTGATCCGACGTTGGCCCCGCACGTCACGGACATGCCCGGTGAGCCGTCTGGTCGGCCGGTTCGCCTCCCCCCATGGAAAGGGCTGCGAGCGTGGGCTTGGACAATCCCCCCGGCGGGCCGGGCAAGGGCCCCGAGACCCCCGACAAGCCCACCCCGCCACGCACCGAGAGCAAGCCTCCGGCCGACGCTTCCGGCGGATCGCAAACGCCTCGTATAGACAGCTATGTGGCAGCGGGCCAGCCGGTTCCAGGTCGGCCGGAAGCCGGCACCGAACGGCGAGGCGACCGCGAAGCGCAGCCCAACGGAACCTCAACCGATTCCTCCTCCAACGGCCCGGCCGCGGAGAAGCCGCAGACCCCCGGTGACCCGCCGTCCGAAGCCGAACCGAAGACCGAGAAGGAACCAGAGACCGGCAAGACTGAAATCGGCTCCCAGCTGGACGAAGAGCGGGACCACGACGCCGACCCAACTCAGCCCGACAACGCCGGCACGGAAGCGGAAAAGCCCGGCCAGGCCAAGCCCGAGAACCCACGGCAAGACGAGGGCGAACTGGGCACCGGCGACCGCGGCTCCAAGACCGAGCAGTCCGAGCCAGGCAAGGCGAAAGAGCAGGATGGCGGCAAGGACAACGGCAGGACCGCCGACGAGCCTGCGTCCTCCGAGCAGCCGAGCACCCGCCCGGACGAGGCTTCTCAGTTCCCGCCCGGCTCCCGCCGAGCAAGCCTCGCCGCCACCCGCGAGCAACAAGCGGAAACCGCGGAACATTGGCGAGCCATATTCCAGGACACCCAGCCCGCCGATGGCACCGGAGAGGGAACCACCGGCAGAAGCGGTGACAGCGGAGCCCAACCACAGAACGAGAACGCGGGATCGGACGGGCGCGGGCCGGAAGCACATCCCCCAGCCGCCGAGACACCGCCCGGCACTACCGACGACGGTGGCACTTCCAGCGGCGACGCACCCGGCGACGGTGAAGGGTCCAGCAGCCGCGATCAGTCCCCGTCTGGGATCCCCGAAGTAGAGGCGGAGCCCCCTACGCAAGAGGTAACGCGCCCGCAAGATCAGGAGCCCGAGCCCGTCCCGCGACTGGACTCCTCTGGCTCGGGCGACGGCAGTGGCGACCCGCCGACTGCACCACCAGCAGACAGCGCATCACCCGCCGACGACCAGCCCCAGGGCGGGAACGACGAGACGCCGCCGGGCTCGGAGGTCGGCCAACCCATCGAACCCGCCGCCGAGGCCGACCCCGCCGTCCTCGAACCCGGCCGCGAAGCATCCCCCATCGGCCCAGAAACCCCGGACCAAGGCACCGAGCCGCCCGAGCCCAAGGCTGACGACGGAACTAAGGGCGACGAGACAGACCACCCGAAGCCCGCCGACGAGACCGCGCTCCCTCCCGAGAGAACTGGCGAGAACGTCACGCCCCCAGAAGCTTCCGGTGACCAGAGCGACGGCCATGGTAGAACTGCCGAAGGCCCGGAGCTCACCGAGGCCACTGACGAAAGCAACCCACCCGATCGCGAGGCCGAACAGTCCGGCGAAAGAGAGGAATCCGGCACAGAACTAACGCCTCACGAAGAAGAATCGACGGGCATAGAAAGAAGTCGGTTCGCCGGGCAAGTCACGATAACCCTCGACCGCGACGGAAGACCGATCCCGCCAGACCGACCGGACGCCGACACCGAGACCTCGGGCCGCGGCGAACTCCGCCGCCCAGAAGACGACCGCGCCTCTCGCGATTACCAGGAAAGAAAACCCGATAAACTATCTCGACTTCGCGGTGAGCTGAAAAAATTCGTTGACAAATCAGACGACACGAAAGAATTTGTAGAGAAATTCTCCGCACCAGCTCAAAAGAAACTGGAACGAGTAAAACCGACAGGGCAATTGTGTGGAGCCCGTCTCAACACTGACCACATAAAGGCACCCGACGAGAAAGTCAAGGCCGGGGATACCGTCCTAGGCGCCGTAGGCACGGCGATCGTCGTGACAGAGATCATTCGTTTCGGTATCAATATTGCAAGGAACTCAAGAAGGAGAGAGCATGCCGATCACTGACGAACAGGTCGCAGTATTGCGAGCCCAGCTTAAAGGAAATCGCGCCGAGCATCTCAGACTTATGGAGCAACTTGACTCCAATGAAGCCAACGAGTACTATCCAGCGCTCGTAGCAGCAGCCTTCATTGAAGCCGCCGAACAATACTTCATAAAAGACGGTGAAGTTGCAGATGATTCTCAGATCATCGACTTTGTTGCTCAAATGCGAGAAAGAAGCGACGAATCTTCCGATCTGATTAATCCCAGCCTTGCAGAAAGCATGATACGAGACTTGCTCGGAAAAGGCGAGATGATCGACGCTGAACCGGGCGTCAAATTTGGACACCAAATCGTTATAGTGGCAGCTATAGTGGGCGAGAGACAGTTCACTCCAGCCGAACTCGAAGCGTTCTTGCAGAGCGCGCGTTCGCTCGCCGAAGAGTTGCTCAAGTAATGGATTTTTCAAAAATTCGTATTGGCGAGGAGAACATTCTCGCGTTGCGGTCGTTTCTTTTGGAGGGACCTGAAGCTTGGGTTCCTCTTCAGGACGAAATGCAGGTAAATGATGAGACGGCGGCCGGGTACATGTCGCTGCTCTTCTGCGCATTCGAAGTCGCGGTACGTCGAAAGTTCGCCCCGACTTACATTGTCGGTCAGCTCGTTCGGTTCGTCGCCGATGTGCGGATCGCGGCCGGTGAGGACGCAGACCTGATCAATCCGCTCGTCGCCGAGGACATGGTACGGCGTGCCGTCGACGCGCCTCCGCTGAAGGAAACCGTCCCGGACGATCTGTCGGCCACTCTGCATGCCCAGGTCTTCATCCTGCTCTACCTCGTCGCTGAGATGGATCTCGATCGGGCTGGACTGGAGCAGTTCATCGACGAGGTCACCTCCTATACCGAAGAGTGGCTTGCGGCGCGGCGAGACGAAGCCTCCGCTTCGGCCTCTTCATCGTCCTGACGAACGCAGCTGGATGGTCGTCCATCCGCATTGGCCGCGCTCCTGACCCGTTCATGGTGGTTGCGACCGTTGCAGGAGAGCCGTACGGGCCATGACACCTCGATGAGCCTCTCCTGGTGCCACGAGAACCCGAATTAGCCTCCTGGAGGGGGCAGCTCGCCCCCTCGGGACTTGTCGCGCATTTCCGGTACGCCCAGGTATGAGCTTTAACAAACTGGCCTTATTTGACCGAATCGGGCTGGCGAGGGCTGCAACTTCCATTTGTTGCACGTGCGGATTTTGGCTCTCGCGTTGGCGTGACGGAGTTTTGTCGGGACGTGACTCTACTATTGCCGGGCAACGTTCGATTGCAGTGAGTTAGCGATCAATACGGACTGTGTTCGACGCGATATCGGGAGGACGGCCATGCCCAGCCCCTACGTCCGCCGCCGCCGGCTGGCGGCCGAGATCCGCGAACTCCGAGAGAGTCGCGGCCTCACGACAGACGCTCTCGCACGCCTCGTCTTCCACTCCCGGACGAAGATCACCCGCCTCGAGAACGCCCAGATCCGCCCAGACTTGGCCGAGATCATGAACATACTCGACGCTCTCGACATCACGGGCAGCCAATATGATCGGCTGCTCAAGCTAGCCCGTGAGGCAGCTCAGAAGGGCTGGTGGGACCGCTACGGGATGTCCATGGGACCTCGCCAAAAACTCGCGGCCGACCTTGAATACAACGCTAGTACCGTCCGCAGCTACGACCAGACCGCGATGCCGGGCGCCTTACAGTGCCGCCCGTTCATCGAGGCTCTTATCAAGCTCGACGAGAACCAGGGGTCGCTCGAATACCAGCCTGAGCGAATGACCGAAGCGCGCGAGCATAGGCAGCGCGAGCTGTTGCGGGCTGATGGACCATTCTACGAAACCGTCCTGGACGAGTGCTTGATTCATCGGCTGGCGGTACCACCCGAGGCGATGTCGGCTCAGCTTCGTTACATGATCAAGCTAGGCTCGGAGGTCGACCGGATCACAATTCGGGTGCTGCTGCACGACGCCCGCATCCCCGGGGGCTTCCTGCCGAAGTCGTCGTTCTACCTCTACACGTTCGCCGAGTCCGGCGATCCTCCGATGGCGATCGTCGACACCGTGACCACAGACCTCGTTGTCACGCAGCGGGGCGAGGTCGTTCGGTACACGGAAAGATATGATCGCCTGCGTGAGGCTGCACTGTCTGCGGAGGACAGCATCTCCTTCCTTGATCGGGTGGCCAACAGGCTTGCCGACCAGACAGGATCGGTTACATGACCAAACTCTTCCACGGCTGGCGCAAATCTGGCCACAGCGAACCCAACGGCCACTGTGTCGAGGTCGGTCGGGCCACCGACGGCACGATCGGAGTCCGCGACACCAAGCACTACGGCGAGAGCCCAATTCTGGAGTTCACCGGCGGGGAGTGGCGGAAGTTCCTGGACGAGATCCGCGCGGAGATCCCCTGACCTCTGCAAACTAAACAGCCTTGAGACGACGGCGTCGTCTCAAGGCCAGGGGTACTCATCATGTCCTCCACGTGGCATCGTCCCTGTCGAGAGGCAACTCCGGCCCGGCTCGGGCGGCTTGCCGGAGGCATTGCGAGCTTGAACGCGTCATAGACCCCGAGGTCTACGCCTTCGTTCGGACGAACCGTTCGGGTCGCTGTGTCTGCAATCCCTGAATCAGGCCGAAGCAGGATACGAGAACCAAGCATGTTTTGACGGAGATCGCTATTGGCGACCGGGTTTCGGACGCGCTCTTGCGAAAGATCAAGGACACGGTTCGGCGGGCGGCCTCGACGATGCCGTCGACTTCCTCGGCGAGGATCTCCTGTCCGCGGCGGACCAGCGCCGGGGCGGGCGGTCCGTCCGCGGGTACCGCCTCACCGACGACGCCGCGGCGAGGCTCAGGAACAGGCGCGGGTGACGGCCAACCGTATGCTCCTGCCGCCGAGCTTCTCTATGGTGTTGGGTCTGATTAGCTTGCGGCGGTTCACCGAGCCTGGACGGTCGTCACTGGCGTGTAGCCGCCGCGCACCCCTTCGGCGGCCTGCCTCATCAGAGAATCGGAGAGCGGAACTTGTTCAAGGGATTGGCGCGGCACCTGTCGGCGTTCGCTGTGATCGGCGCACTGTGCACGGTCGCTTGGCTTCTGCTCTATCTCGTGTTCCGCACTGTGATGCCGTCGCTGGCCGCCAACGCCCTCTCGCTGGTGGTCACCACTGTCGCGAACACGGCGGCGAACCGCCGCTACACGTTCGGGGTCGTGGGGTCGGAGGGGGCGCTGCGGCACCAGATCGAGGGCGGCGTCGTCTTCCTGATCGGGCTGGGGCTCAGCAGCGCCGGGCTCGGCCTGGTGCATCTGCTCGCGCCGTCCGCCCCTCGTGCCGTGGAGGTCGGGGCGATGCTGGTCTCCTACGCGGTGGCCACCGTGGTGCGGTTCGTGCTTCTGAGCGGCTGGGTGTTCCACCCCCGTCGGCACGCTGCTCCGGCCGATGCCACGGCGGAGGAGGAAGCTCCCGCGCTCCCAGTGGAGGCTCTGGAGGCCCCGCAGTCCTCTTGAGGTGATCGCACACCGGCAGCGGGATCGCTGAGGGACGGGCTGGGGCGCCGTGCCCATGTCGTGGACGGCGACCTTGGCGACAGCGGTCCTGATGAGGTCCAGGTGAGGCCTGTCGAAGGCGCAGGCCGGAATCCATGACGGACGTTAACGCGGGTAGCTCCTTGATCAGCCGTCCAGGCGCCCGTGAATTTTGGTCTCAATCGCGAGCAGGTGGGCCACCTCGCCGGGGCCGTCCAGGACGGACGGCATACCGAGGGCAGGTAGCGCGGGCCATCTCGGAGATCAGCTCGGCTTGCGCGGGCTCCTTGGTCTGGAAGGGCGATGTCCTCTGGAAGGCCGCCGACAAGCTGCGCGGATCCGTCGACGCGGCGCAGTACCGGGACTTCGTCCTCGGGCTCGTGTTCCTCAAGTACGTGTCCGACTCCTCCGGGGACGGGGCCTTCCGGGTCCCGGACGGGGCGCGGTGGGCGGACCTCTCCCCCGCCGCCGGGGACATCGGTGAGCGGATCGACGCGGCGATGGGCGCCGTCATGCGCGCCAACCCGTCGCTGGACGGCGCACTCCCCCAGATCTTCACCCGGGTCGACCGGCGGCGCCTCGGCGAGCTGGTCGAGCTGATCGGCCGGGTGCGGTTCGCGGCGGATTCCGGGACGCGGCCCGCGCGGGACGTGCTCGGCGAGGTCTACGAGTACTTCCTGGAGAAGTTCGCGCGGGCCGAGGGCAAGCGCGGCGGCGAGTTCTACACCCCCGCCGGCGTGGTCAGGCTGCTGGTGGAGGTCCTGGAGCCGTTCCGGGGACGGGTGTACGACCCGTGCTGCGGCTCCGGCGGCATGTTCGTGCAGGCGGAGAGGTTCGTCCTCAGCCACCGGGGGCGGCCCGACGACATCGCGGTGTACGGGCAGGAGGCCAACGAGCGGACATGGCGGCTGGCCAGAATGAACCTGGCCGTCCACGAGATCGCGGGTGACGTCCGCCGCGCCGACGCCTTCTACGAGGACGCCCATCCCGGCCTCGCCGCCGACCACGTCCTCGCCAACCCGCCGTTCAACATGTCGGACTGGTACCGCGATCCCGGCGACGCGCGCTGGCGGTACGGCGTCCCGCCCGCGGGGAACGCCAACTTCGCCTGGATCCAGCACATCGTGGCCAAGCTCGGGCCGCGCGGCCGCGCGGGCGTGGTGATGGCGAACGGATCCATGTCGTCCCGGCAGTCGGGCGAGGGCGAGATCCGCGCGGCGCTGGTGGAGGCCGACCTCGTCTCGTGCGTCGTCGCGCTGCCGGACCGGCTCTTCCGCACCACCCCGATCCCCGCCTGCCTCTGGTTCCTCGACAAGCGCAAGAGCGTCCCGGGCGAGGTGCTCTTCGTCGACGCCCGCGAGATGGGGACGATGGTCGACCGCACCGAGCGGATCCTCACCGGCGACGACATCGCCCGCATCGCCGGCGCCTACCGTGCCTGGCGCGACGGCGGCCATTCCGACGTCCCCGGCTTCTCCCACGCGGCGGGGCGGGACGAGATCAGGTCGCACGGCCACGTCCTCACGCCGGGACGCTACGTCGGCGCCGCCGAGACCGACCGCGGCGACGAGCCCGCGGCCGACCGGGTGGAGCGGCTCACCAAGGAGCTCCTCACGCACCTGGACGAGTCGGCGCGGCTCGACCAGGTCGTCCGGGACGAGCTGGACCGGTTCGGCGGCCGGGCCGGGCGGCTCGATGACTGACGTGGCCCTGGGCGACCTCGTCACGTTCTCGAACGGCCGGTCGCGACCCGTCCCGGGCACCCGCTACCGGACGTTCGGCGCCAACGGGGTCATCGGGACGTCCGGCGGGTTCAACGCCGGGCCGGGCTCCACCATCGTCGGGCGCGTCGGGAGCTACTGCGGGGCCGTCCACTACAGCCCCGACCGGTGCTGGGTCACCGACAACGCCATCATCGCCACGGCCAGGGACGGCGTGAACCCGCGCTACGTCCCCTACCTGCTCAGGCGGCTCGGCCTGAACCGGTACCGCATGGGCTCGGGGCAGCCGCTCCTCACCCACGCGATCCTGAACGGCCTCGCCGTCCGGCGGCCGACCCGCGCGGAGCAGGACGCGGCGGCGTCCGTGCTGGGGGCGCTCGACGACAAGATCGAGGTGAACGGGCGCATCGCGGCCGGCGGCGACGCGCTGGTCCGCGCCCGCTACGACGAGGCGGCGGCCGCGTCCGCGTCCGCCGTCCCGATCGGCGACCTCGGCGACCTGGTGCGCGGCGCCGTCCCGCCGGAGCGGATCGGACGGGACGACAACTACATCGCCCTTGAGCACATGCCGAAGAGGCACATGTGGCTCTCGACCTGGACCGACGCGTCCGGCGTCACCAGCGCGAAGCTGCGCTTCGCGGCCGGTGACGTCCTGTTCGGCAGGCTCCGCCCCGCCTTCCACAAGGCGGGCCTCGCCTTCGTGGACGGCGTCGCCTCGACCGACGTCCTCGTCGTCCGCCCGAAGGACGCCGCCCGCCGGGGCTGGCTCCTCGCCGCCCTGGCTAGCGACGAGGTCGTGGCGCACGCCTGCGCCGTCGGCGACGGTACGAAGATGCCGCGCGTCAAGTGGCAGGACATCGCCGCCTTCACGGTCCCCTGGCCCGGCGACGGCGCCGCCCGCTCGTTCGGCGGTTTCGCCGCCGCGCTGGCCCGGCGGGTGGAGGCCGCCACGGCGGAGAGCGCGGCCCTCGCGGACCTCCGCGACACCCTCCTGCCGGAACTGGTCCCCTGACACGCGCCCGCGCCACCGGGGGGGCATCATCGGACGGTGGACGACCGAGGCGGGCGTCCGCTTCAAGGCGATCTCCGAGCTGTTCGACCCGTGGACCTTCCGCCACCTCGACGACGCGGGCCTGCGTCCCGGCCTGCGGGTCTGGGAGGTCGGCGCCGGCGGGCCGTCCGTGGCGTCCTGGATCGCGGGCCGCGTCGGGGCGGCCGGCCGCGTGCTGGCGACCGACATCGACGTGTCCTGGCTGGCGGACGCGCCGGAGCTCGCCGGAGCCCCGGTCGAGGTCCGGCGCCACGACCTGGTGCGCGACGCTCCGCCCGAGGGGCCGTTCGACCTCGTCCACGCCCGGCTCGTGCTGGTCCACCTCGCGGACCGCGACCGGGCCCTCCGGACGATGGTCGACGCCCTGCGGCCCGGCGGCGTCCTGATCGTCGAGGACGCCGACCCGGGGCTCCAGCCGCTGGCCTGCCCCGACGAGCGCGGGCCGGACGAGCGCCTCGCCAACGCCGTCCGGCGCGGCTTCCGCGCGCTGCTCGCCGAGCGCGGCGCCGACCTCGCCTACGGCCGCAGGCTCCCCCGGCTCCTGCGCGACGCCGGCCTGGACGACGTGCGCGCCGACGCGTTCTTCCCCCTGTCGGCCCCGGCCTGCGGCGTCCTGGAGACCGCGTCCATCCTCCAGGTGCGCGACCGGCTCATCGAGGGCGGGCACGCCACCGCCGAGGAGATCCGTCACCTGCTGGCCGCCATCGCCGCGGGGCGCCTCGACCTCACCCTCGCCCCGCTGATCTCCGCTTGGGGACGCAGGCCCGGCGGAGAGCGGTAAGGCGCCGCCACGTGGCGGATCTTGGACGGCGTGTGACGTCCCGCAGGGTGCGGCAAGGCCCTTGCATGCGCGCAAGCGTTGGTGACTGGCCCGAGGCAGCTGCGTAAGAGTGTGTGTTGTTTCACTTCCACGTCCGACATCGACCTGGCCGAGAAGCACATGTTCGCTTACAGCCCGACACGGAGACGTGAAGCCGACAACGCCATGAACGCATCAGACACATGGTCCGGGGCGCCCGTTCTGGTGCCCGCGCCCGCTCCCTCACTGGAGATCGGGATCCCGTCCGCCTGGAACCACAACGGCAAGTCGTCCGGGCGCCTCATCGGCGAGATCGACCTCGCCGCCACGCCGCCCGCCGTGCGGCTCGGCCGCTCCTACGTCCGCGAGCTCGTCGGGCAGCACTTCGGCGCCGACCGGTCCGAGCTCGGCGACCTGGAACTGCTGACCAGCGAGGCCCTGACCAACTCGGTGCTGCACGCGCGGCCGCGCCGGGACGGGACGATCACGCTGGCCGTCCTGCACGTCGACCGGTACGTGCGCGTCGAGATCACCGACGGCGGCGCGGTCCAGGGGCCGCCGCGGCCGACGGACGAGGCGCTGCCGACCGGCGGGCGCGGGCTCGCCCTGATGAAGGCCCTCGCCACCGACTACGGCACCTGCCGGGGCAGGAGCGGCACCTCCACCTTCTGGTTCGGCGTCGGCGTCCGGGACGGATGGCGGCTGCCGTGACCTCCGGGGCGGCGCTGAGCCCGGCCCGCCGGGCCGAACCGTCCCCTCCCGGGGGCGGGACCGCGCCCGGCGCCGCGCCGGCCAGCGTCGCCCGCATGTGCAACTACCTCCTCGGCGGCAAGGACAACTACGCCGCGGACCGCGAGTCCGCCGAGCGTGCGCTGCGCAGCTGCCCGGCGGTGCCGCGGCTCGTCCAGGCGAACAGGGGCTTCCTGGACCACGCCGCCGCACTGCTCGCCGGGGAGGCCGGCCTGCGGCAGTTCGTCGACGTCGGCTGCGGGCTGCCCGCCGCCGAGAACCTCGGCGACCTCGTCCGGCGGGCCGACCCGTCCTGCCGGGTCGCCTACGTCGACAACGACCCGATGGTGCTGACGCACGCGCGGGCGCTGCTCGCCGTCGACGCCGGGATGGGCGCCTTCGCCGGGGACGTCCGCGCCCCGGCCGCGCTGCTCGGCGACCCCGGCCTGCGGAGGCTGGTCGACTTCTCCGAGCCCGTCGCGGTGTTCCTGCTCGGCGTCCTGGACTTCGTCGCCGACGAGGACGACCCGGCCGGGATCGTCGCCGCGCTCGCCGCGGGCCTCGCCCCCGGCAGCCACCTGGTGATCAGCCACGCCGTGCGGTCGCCGGAGCTGGACCCGGTCTCCGGGCCGTGCGAGGGCGTCGACACCCCGTTCCGCCCCCGGAGCGAGGACGAGATCGCCCGCATCTTCGCGAGCCTGCGGACGCTCGCCCCCTATCCCGCCCGGCTGCCGGGGCCCGCCCCCCTGCCCGACACGCGCCCGCTGCCGCTCATCGGCTGCGTCGGGCGCGTCCCGGGGTGACGCCGGCATGACCCCTGCGGTGCTTTCCCGAACTTCTGCCGATCGCCCGTCCCGTGCGCGCGGCGCTTCGCTACGATCGAAGCGCCAGCAACTGCCACATCTAGGGCGAGTGATGACAGCGGACGGCGAGCCTCGGTCTCTCTCCGACATCACCAGGGACATGGGACTCAACATGTCCGACGTTGCGGCCTTCTCCGGGCTCGACGAGAGCACGGTCTTCCGGTTGTGGGACAACGTGGAGTGGCTCGACCGGGTCAGCGGGCGGTCGCTGCAGAGCCTCATGTCGTCCGTGCCGGGCATCGCCGAGTACTCGATGGCGCACGCCGTCCGGAAGAGGCGCGACGGGCTCGTCGCCGACCTGCACCGCGAGGGGCTCACCGTCGACCTGGACGCCCTGCAGAACTCGGCCGTCGCCCAGCAGCACCTGCTGAACGCGCTGGAGGCCGGGCTGCACATCATGCGCGGCCAGGCGACGCAGAAGACGTCCTCGTTCATCGCCCGCTTCTGGGGCCGCGAGCAGGACACGGCGCTGGAGGCGCTCTACTCCACCAAGGCCGGCCAGGGCCTCCTGGAGGACCCCCAGAAGCTCTACGACTCGTCCATCGACCTGGCCCCGCGGCTGAACCGCAAGACCTACTCGTTCCACTCGATCCTCGCGCTCAACATCCTCACGCACCAGGTCAGCAAGGTGACCGGGGCGCTGGAGGCCGACCTCGGCTTCGAGGTGCCCGGCCGGCAGACCGCCTTCATGATGCGCGGCGTGGTGATGGGCTCGCTGATCAGCTCGAACGACTTCGACCTGGCCGAGCGCTACCGCCAGGAGCTCGACGCGACGCCCGTCTACGCGGCGCTGGAGGAATGGTCGTTCCCGACCTACACGCGAGACGGCCGCATCAGCAGCGACTTCACCCTTCCGAGCTCCCTGTCGCTGCGCAACACGGCCGCCGAGGTGCTCCGCGAGATCGCGGTCTACAACGACGCCTACCTCTACTACCTGGCGTCCACCTACATTCCGCTGGCGCTCAGACGCGACCCGGCGTTCGGCGGAAGGCTCCCCGAGCTGATCCAGGCGCTGGAACTGCGCGTGGCCGACTGCCGGGACAGAAGGATCAGACAGACCTGCAACACGCTGGTGCGGCGGCTCAAGGGCATCGCCTGAACCAGGCTTTGGAGAATGGGGAGCCGGTGGAGGACACGGCGCAAGCCATCGCGAAACTGACGCGGGCGCGATGGGAGGCGAACGCGCAGTACTGGGTCAAGATCATCCGGGAGCGCCGCGACCGGTACCGGACGGAGCTGACCGACGCCGCCGTCCTGGACGCCGTCGGCGACTGCGCCGGCCTCCGCGTCCTGGACGCCGGATGCGGCGAGGGCTACCTGGCGCGCAGGCTCGCCTCCATGGGCGCCGAGGTCACGGGCGTCGACGCGGCGCAAGGCCTGATCGACGCGGCCTCCTCGCACCCGGCGCAGGAGGGCAAGGCCACGTTCACCCGCGCCAGCGTCGAGGACCTGCCGCTGGAGGACGACCGGTTCGACCTCGTCCTGTGCAACCACCTGTTCAGCCACCTGCAGGACCCGACCCGCGCCATCGGCGAGTTCTCGCGCGTCCTGCGCAGCGGCGGGCGGCTGATCCTGCTGACGCTCCACCCCTGCTTCTACGTGGAGAACGCCGAGCAGGGCGCGGCGAGCAGCGTCCCGGCGGCGCAGTACTTCACCCCGCGCGGCATCGACCAGCGGTTCATGGTGGACGGCCTGGAATCCCCTTCGATGATCACAAGCTGGCTCCGGCCGCTGGAGTACTACGCTGGAACGCTCCGAGACGCCGGATTCGTCATCGCGGACCTGCGCGAACCGCATCCCACGGAGGAGCAGCTGCGGGACGACCCGTGGTGGCGCAAGGGCTTCCCCACGGCAATGTTCATGCTCCTGATCGCGGAGCGCCGTTAGAGTCGTCCCCATGGAGGACGTGCCGGCGGAATTAACGGGGCATCCGGACAGGCTCCGGTGGAACGAGAAGTACGCGGAGTCGTCCGGACCGTCGCGGACCCACCCGCTCGCGGAGCGCGCGCTGTCGCTCGGCATGCCCGACGGCGGGGTGCTCGACCTGGCGTCCGGGCCGTCCGGCAGCGCCCTGCTGGCCGCCTGGACGGGACGCCGCGTCACGGCCGTCGACATCTCCGAGATCGCCCTCGCGCGGCTCGGCGCGGAGGCCCGGCGGCGCGGGCTCGGGCCGCTGGTCACGCTCGTCCAGGCCGACCTGGGCGCCTGGCGGCCCGGCCCTGACAGGTACGCCCTTGTCCTGTGCACGGGGTTCTGGGACCGCGCCGTGTTCGAGCGCGCCGCCGGGGCCGTCCTGCCCGGCGGCCTGCTGGCCTGGGAGGCCTTCACCGAGGCCGCCCGCCGCGACCGGCCGCGGCTGCCCGCCGAATGGTGCCTCAGACCCGGTGAACCCGCCTCGCTGCTGCCCGAGGGCTACACCGTCCTCGACCAGTACGACGACGGCGGCAAGCGCCGCTTCCTCGCCCGCCGCGGCGACTAGCGCCCACTCGGGGCGGAGAACATGCTCCGGCGAGCGGACGCGGCACGAAGCCGCGCCCACCCGCCGGAACACTAGATCACCTGTCGCGGGACGGGAGAACCGTCAGGCGTCAGCTGTTCTTGTAGGCGGCGATGATGGCCGCCTCCGCCGCGGCGTACGGGTTCGGGGCGTCGGACTCGGCCTTCGCGGGCGACTTGTCCGCTCCGGCCGTCCCGGCCGACCCCGCCGACCCCGCCGCGCTGCCGTGCGGGGCGTTGCTGTGGCCGCTGCTGTGCGGGGCGTTGCTGTACCCACCGCTGTGCGGGGCGTTGCTGTACCCGCCGGTGTTCGGGGCGTTGTTGATCGCCATGATCAGTTTGCCTCCTTCTCGGTTGCGCCCTGCTGGAAATGATCAGCAGGACCTTGCCCTGGACCGTGCCGCCTCCGGCACGATCCGCAAGGCGCGAGGCGGGGGGCGGGTCAGTCGATGTCGACGACGACCGGGGCGTGGTCGGACGGGCCCTTGCCCTTGCGGGCCTCGCGGTCCACGTAGGCGGAGGCGACCCGTCCGGAGACGTCCTCGCTCGCGTAGAACAGGTCGATGCGCATACCCATGTTCTTGTGGAACGCGCCGGCCCGGTAATCCCAGTACGTGTAGGGGTGGGGCCCCTTCTCGATCGTCGGGACGACGTCGCGGAGGCCGAGGGCCTTGAGGTCGGCGAGCGCCTGCCGCTCGGGGGGCGTGACGTGCGTGGAGCCGACGAAGACGGCCGGGTCCCAGACGTCCTCATCGGTGGGAGCGACGTTGTAGTCACCGCAGGCGACCAGCGGCGCCCCTGCGGCGAGCTCCTCCGCGAGGGCGTCGCGGAGGGCCGCGAACCACGCGAGCTTGTAGGCGTAGTGGGCCGACTCGGGGGTCCGGCCGTTCGGCGCGTACAGCGACCAGACCCGCACGCCGCCGCACGTGGCGCCGATCGCGCGGGCCTCGGGCGCCAGCAGGACGGGCTCGTTCAACGCCATCTGCTCGTCCTCGCCTTCGGCCCCCGCCTCACCCGCGTAGGCGGGCTCGCCAGGAAAGCCGTTCGAGACGTCCTCGATGCCGACCCGCGAGAGGACGGCCACACCGTTCCACCGCCCGTCGCCGTGCGCGGCTGTGGCGTACCCGAGTTCCTCGACCTCCTCGGCCGGAAAGAGGTCCGCCCGGCACTTGGTCTCCTGGAGGCAGACCACGTCCGGCTTCGTCTCGTCCAGCCAGGTGAGAAGGCGCGGGAGGCGTGCCTTGACGGAATTGACGTTCCACGTCGCGAGGCGCATCCCCCAAGCCTGCCATCCGCAAGCCCTAGGACGGGGTCAGGTTGCAGTCGGGAACCCAGCCGACGACGCCGGTGGCCATGTTCCGCCCGTAGATCCAGAAGTTGCTGGTCACCCCGTTGTCGCAGGAGTAGTAGTCCCAGGGGCCGCTGCCGCGGATCGCGTCGAACTTCTGCCCCGGATAGCCGAGCCCGACACGGCGGGCGGTGTTCAGGGGGTTGTCCCAGATGACCACGCCGGGAACCCGGAAGTCGGGATACGCGCGGTGGTGCGAGGCCGCGATCCTGTGCGAGGCCGCGGTCCTCAGGCGGCCCTCGGGGTTGGCGTAGGTCGAGCACACCCGGGGCCGGGCCGGCAGTTGGACGCAGACCCGGAACGAGCCGCCCCCGAACCAGTCCGGGGTGTTGACCGACGACGCCCCCATGGGCACGGTGGCGCGCTCCCCCCGGGAGCCGTGCTCCTCCTGACCCGACACCTCGGAGCCGACCGGGGCGTCGCGGATGTCGGCGTGCCATGATCTTTGGCCGGGGTGGTACCAGAGCGTGCCGACGGCGTCCTCCTGCCGGACCGTGCGCAGCGCCCACCAGGGAGCGGCCCTCGATCCGGTGCCGGCCCATCCCCCGAGGGCGGACGGGGCCGGCCGGTGCTCCCGTCCGGCCGACGCCTCGGCCGACGGGACGGGTCCTGCCAGCGCCGCGCTCGCCACGGCGGCGACGACTGCGGGAAAAGCAAGAACGATCTTCTTGGACGGGCGCACGGGCGCTCCTTCCTGCTCGTGGTGGGCGGCGGGGGCGCGGGGCGGCACGACGGGACGGCGCGGCGGCGTCACGGCCGCTCCTGGATGAAGCAGTCCGAGACGTAGCCTTCGACCCTCGTCCTGTTGTTGATCACGTAGGTCCAGTGGTCCTTGACGTCGCCGTTCGGGCAGGTCACCGGGTCGGCGAAGCTCTGACCTCCGTTCCAGGTGTAGCCGTCGCCGGGGTTGCCGATCCCGCGGACGCGGCCGTCGAGCCGGGGGGTCGCGCGGATCCTGACACCGGGAACGGTGAAGTCACCGGTGCGATCGGCGACGCGTGCCGGGGCGGCGTGCCGGGCGGCGGGCGCCGGGGAGGCCATGGCGGGCGCCGCCGGAATCGCGGTGATCGCGACGGCCAGAGCGCTGACGGTCTTCAACATGGTTCGCCTCGCCTGGAGTGCCGATGGAAACTCTCTTGCCCCCCACATTGCGGCTACTTAGAGTTAATGGACAACCTCATGGCGTGAATATGCCAGCGATTGAACCGTCAACGGCAGGGGGCGGGAAGCCGCCCTCGGCGCGATGCCGGAGTGGGGAGCCGTCAGGTGACACGGTCAGGCGACGGAGGGAAACGGCCCCCGCGGCGTACCGAAGCGCGTGAGGCCGTGGGGCAGGCCCTGGAGGAGGCCGGTTTCCATGCGGCCCGAGGTCTGCGGCCTCCGACCCAGCGCGTGGATCCGCCCAAGGTGGGGGCCGTGGTCGCGCGCCTCGCGGACGCCACCGAGCGAGAGTTGCTGACCTTCGACGATCCGTCGGGCTGCGTCAGGCAGGGCGTGCCCGAGCGCATGCTCCTGCACGCGGCCCAGTGCGTCCGTCGCGCGGCCTCCCAGGTCCCCCGCCTCCGCCAGATCACCTCTCCGCAGGGGCTGGCCCACGACACCGCTCTGGAGACCATCCAGTGGCGCAACGGCGGCGAGGCGCGCCTCGTCGAACAGGTCCCCTTCCGCCTGGCCGTGTTCGACCGCACGACGGCCGTCATCCCGCTCGATCTGGACGTCTTCTACAACGGCATGCTCATCATCCGCGACCCCGCGGTGGTCAGGGCGTTGACCCGGATGCACCACAGCTCCTGGATGTCCGGTGACGAACTCGTCACCGACCGCGACCCGGACCAGCCGCCGGCCCACCTGGTCCCGGTCCTGGTCACCCTGCGGGACGGCCTGCCCGACCACGCCGCCGCCGCGCGCCTGGGGCTGTCGGCGCGCACCTACGCCCGGCGGGTCAGCGAACTGCTCACCCTTCTCGGCGCCACGAGCCGTTTCCAAGCCGCGATCACCGCTCAGCGCCGCGGATGGATTTGAACGTCCGTCCGCTGTTACCGGCGGTGTGGAGGCGTGTGTCACCCCTCCGGCGGGGATATCCTGACGCCTTCCCCTGTCCCCTGCCAGACGACACCGCTCCATGTGTGACCGGTAGATTGCGGGTCGGCCTCCTTTACCCGGTTTTCACGCTGTGCTTAGCCCGGCCCTGGAAGGGTGGTCACGGTTGTGGTGTCGTCGAACCCGGAGCAAGTGAGGAAACATGTCCGAGGATGACAAGCCCCGGGGCAAGCCGGCGGTCAAGGCGAAGGCGAAGATCCCGAACGCCCAGAGCATCCGCAGCCCCGAGTTCACCCCGCACGGCATCAGCGCGGGCCGCGGCAGCGGGCTGAACCGGCCGTCCGCGCTGACCGCCAAGGAGGCGAAGAAGCGCCGGCTGATGATGATCGCCGGGATCGTGGTCGTCGCGCTGGCGGTCTCCGGCGGGGTGTACTGGTGGGTCAGCCGCCCCGGCCCGAAGGTCGAGGTGACCGGCAAGTTCGCCGCCGAGCCCAAGGTCGAGATCCCCACGAAGCTGGAGCCGACCAAGACGCTCAAGGTCAGCACGCCGATCAAGGGCGGCGGCCCCGTCGCCGCCGAGGGCGACACCGCCTACGTCCAGTTCGCGACCTACAAGTGGTCGAGGGCCAAGGACGAGGAGAACTCGCGGGTGAAGAGCACCAGCGAGAAGGTCCGCTCGTCCTACGAGGAGGGCCAGCAGCAGGGCGGCGGCGGCCCGATGCACCTCGTCATCGGCAAGAGCGGGCTCAAGGACATCGACAAGAGCCTCGTCGGCAAGTCCGCCGGAAGCCGGCTCGTCATGCAGCTCCCGCCGTCCAAGGAGCTCACCCAGCTGAGCCCGCAGCAGATCACCGACAAGGATGCGATCCTCTTCATCATGGACGTCCAGGCGGTCGTCCCGAAGAGCCAGCAGCCGCAGGGCACCGCGCAGAAGCTGGACGACAAGTCGCTGCCCAAGGTCGAGGACAAGGGCGCCGGCAAGGAGCCCAAGGTGACGGTCCCGGACGCGGACGCGCCCAAGAAGCTCCAGGCCAAGACCCTCGTCGCGGGCAACGGGCCCGCGCTGGCCAAGGGCGACGAGGCGGTCGTCAACTACACCGGCAAGATCTGGAAGTCCGGCGACAAGTTCGACTCCAGCTGGGACAACAAGCAGCCCGCGACGTTCCCAATCGGCATGGGGCAGACCATCCCCGGCTTCGACAAGGGGCTCACCGGCGCGAAGGTCGGCAGCCGCGTGCTGCTCGTCCTGCCTCCGGACGAGGGCTACGGCAAGAAGGGCAGCCCGCCGAAGATCAAGGGAGACGACACCCTGGTCTTCGTGGTGGACATCCTCGCGAAGGTCTACAAGTGACCTGACCCAGGCGCGGCCGTGCGCGAGAGCGGCGGGGCACCCGGTCGGGTCCCCGCCGCTCGGCTTTTCACGAAAGGCCGCACGCTGCGACATCCGTCACGACAACCGGCGAGGCGGATTGCCCGTCCTCCTTTGGGAGAGCGCGGATGCGCATTGGCGGCCGACGCACGGATTCCCTCAGGTATCGTCTGTAACGCAATAAACACGGGGGGCTTGTGAGCGACAGCGAGAAGATCCCGGAGCGCCAGGAACGCTCCGGGACGGGCCAGGCGGACCGGCGCGAAAGCGAGGCCGGGGCACCGGCCGGCACGGACGGTCCCGCGACCGCCACGCTGACCGCGGACACCGATGCCGCCACCGGAGAAACCGCCGGTGACGCCGAATTCGTCGACGAGGGCGACATATCTCGAAACGGCGATAAGGAGCCCGAAGAGACCGCCGGCGGGAGCGGGGGACCCGATTCGCCCCCCGCCGATAACGCCACGGCCTCCGCCGATTCCGCCCCCGACGCCGACGAACCCGCCACCGAGGCGCCGACCGCCCCCGCGGAGGCCGCCCCCGAGAACGACGCCGCCGCGTCCGACCAGGCCACCGCGTCCGACGTGATCGCGACGCCCGGCGAGACGCCCGCGCCCGGCGAGGCGACCGCCCCGGGCGAGGCGACCGCATCCGACGGACCCGCCGAGTCCGACCAGCCCGACGCACCCGTCGAGGCCACGCCCGCTGCGGCCACCGCGTCCCACGAGGCCACCGCGTCCGCCGAGGTCGCGCCCGGCGAGGCCACCGCCACGGGCGAGGCGACCACGCCCGGCGATGCCACCGCGTTGAGCGACGTGGCCGCGCCTGGCGAGGTGGCCGCTTCCGGTGACGGTGGGGCGGCGGGTGGGTCGGTCGCGTCCGATGAGGCGGTTGTGACCGATGATGTCTCCGCGTCTGGTGATGCCACCGCGGTTGATGGTGTCGATGGGGCCATCACCGGAGATACCAAGAGCATGGCCGCCGCCTCGAAGCGCGACTCGACCCCGCGCGGCTCCCAGGCCGGGGGCCCGCCGCCCGGGTCCGGACCCGGGCGCGGCAAGGGCGGCGGGGGCAAGGGGCCCGGCAAGCCGCGCAGCCGCAGGTCGCGGTTCCTGCGCCGTGCGCTGTTCCTCATCCTCGGCTTCATCGGGTTCTGCATCGCCGCGTTCGGCGTCGCCTACCTGTTCACGCCGGTGCCGTCGGCGCAGGAGCAGGCGATCGCGCAGGGGCCGACGTTCTACTACTCCGACGGCAAGACACAGATCGCCAAGACCGGGATGAACCGGGACGCGGTCAAGCTCGACAGGATCCCCGAGAGCACCCGGGCCGCGGTGATCGCCGCGGAGAACCGCAGCTTCTACGACGACCCCGGGGTGTCGGTCCAGGGCACGGCGCGGGCGCTGTGGTCCACCGCCACCGGCAAGCAGTTGCAGGGCGGCTCGACGATCACGCAGCAGATGGTCCGCAACTACTACGGCGGCATCGGCAAGGACCGCTCGGTCACCCGCAAGCTCAAGGAGATCATGGTCTCCCTGAAGGTGGGCCGGGAGAAGGACAAGGACTGGATCCTCGAGCAGTACCTCAACACCATCTACTTCGGCCGCGACGCCTACGGCGTGCAGGCCGCCGCGCACGCCTACTACGACAAGGACGTCTCGAAGCTGACGCCGGCGGAGGGCGCCTACCTCGCCGCCGCGATCCAGCAGCCGAGCAACTTCGCCGACCCGACCGGGCCCCGCCGCGCCTACTCCGAGCAGCGCTGGCGCGCGATCCTCGGCAACATGGTCCGGGACGGGGCGCTCACCCAGTCCGAGGCGGCCTCGCTGACCTTCCCGGCCCCCGGCAAGGAGAAGATCACCGACGTCCTCAAGGGCCAGCGCGGCTACATGGTGAACGTGGCCAAGAAGGAGCTCACCGAGCGCCGCGGCTACAGCGAGGACGAGATCAACCGCAGCGGGCTGAAGATCACCACGACGTTCGACAAGCGGCTGATGGACGCGATGAAGCAGGCCGTCGCGAACAACGCCCCGAACGGGATGAGCAAGAAGATCCGCACCGGCGTGGTGTCGGTCGACCCGAAGACCGGGCAGGTGGTCGCCTTCTACGGCGGCCGCGGCTACCTGGAGGAGGCGCTGAGCAGCGCCTTCGGCGACTGGGCGCAGGCCGGGTCGGGGTTCAAGCCGATCGCGCTGGCGGCCGCGCTGGACGACGGGAAGACGCTGTCCACCAGCTACGACGGCAGCTCCCCGCAGTACTTCCACGGCGCGTCCATCCACAACGACAGCAACGAGAACTTCGGGACGGTCAACCTCGTCACCGCCACCGAGCACTCGATCAACACGGCCTACGTCAACCTCGGCCAGGACATCGGCAACAAGAAGATCGCCGCGATGGCCGAGAAGATGGGCATCCCGGCGGCGCGGATGAATCCCGAGCAGCGGGACGCCGCCACGTTCCCGCTCGGCATCGTGTCGCTGCACCCCGTCGAGCAGGCCAGCGTGTACTCGACGTTCGCCTCCGAGGGCGTGCACCGAACGCCGTTCGTGGTGAAGTCGGTCACCGACAACGAGAACCACAAGCGCACGTTCACCGAGAAGGGCGAGCGGGCGTTCAGCCAGCAGGTCGCCCGCGACGCCACCTACGCCCTGCAGAAGGTCGTGCAGGGCGGCACCGGCACCGGCGCGCAGCTGCCCGACGGCCGCGACGTCGCCGGGAAGACGGGCACCACCGACGAGGGCCGCGCGATCTGGTTCAACGGGTTCATCCCGCAGATGGCGACGACGGTCGCGATGTTCCGCAGCGACGGCAAGCCGCTGAACATCCCCGGGTACGGCGCGTACGGCGGGCAGCTCCCGGCCCAGATCTGGCGCTCGTACATGGCGGACGCGGTGAACATCAAGGGCTACGAGCCCGACTCGTTCGGGGAGCCGTCGATGACCCCCGGCAGCGGCTGGGGCGGCCCGACGCAGGACACTCCCCCGAGCGGCCCGCAGCCGCCGGACACGCGCGGGCCCGTCCGGCCGCCGCCGTCCACGGAGCAGCCCGACCTCCCGACGCCCCCCACCGACCTGCCGACCATCATCCCGCCGCAGGACCCCGGCGGGGGCGACCCCGGTGGCGGACCGGGCGGCGATCCGGGAGGCGGACCGGGCGGCGACCCCAACGGCGGAACCGGCGGCGGACCGCTGGGCGGGACCGGCGGGTAGCCGCCCCCGCGGCCCCTCAGTCGCAGGCCTTGCCGATGACGGCCGGCGTCTCCCTGATCACGCTGTCGAGCCGGGAGACGTCGCCGTCGCCGACCCCCGGCGCGGCCTCGCGGAGCCTGCCCGCCTCCGCCTTCAGCGCCTTGCCCAGGTCGGCGTCGTCGGCCTGCTTCGCGAGCCCGTCGACGCGTCCGGCGAGCTGCTCGGTGGCCTGCCGCCACTGCGCGGGCTCGGCCGCCGGAACGCTCCGCACCTGGGTGACGTACTGCTGGAACGCCTTCTTCGTGTCGGTGCACACCTGGGCGGAGTTGCCGCCGCCCAGCGCCCCGCACCCGCTGAGGGCGCCGAGCACCAGCGCGCCGCCGGCCAGCGTCCGAACCACCCGGTACCGCATCGCACCCTCCCCTTGATCCCCGTTCGGCTCCGCATATACTTCCGCATGAGGTCATGAGCGCCAGCGCGAAGCCCCGGCTTGCTGGCCGGCAACCCTTCGTCCGCGATGGGGTGCCCCGGGTGAGGACCTGGCCGGACGCGCACCGCGTTCCGGCAAGCGCGGATCCCGGCCGGCATCCCGGGGTCCCTGACCCCGGAAGGTCCAGGCATGCCCACGCTGCTCGCCCGCTCCCCCATCACGCCTGCTGTGACGCGCCCGGAGGGGGTCCGGGTTCGCCCGATTCCCCGCGTCATCGGAGCGGACGTCCCGGTCCCGGTGCGGGACGGCCGCCGCGTCCCCTACGCCAACTTCGACTACGCGGCCAGCGCGCCCTGTCTGGAGGCGGTGCAGGAGGCCGTCGCCCGCGCGCTGCCGTACTACAGCAGCGTCCACCGCGGCGCGGGGTACGCGTCGCAGGTCACGACGTCCGCCTACGAGGACGCGCGGGAGACCGTGCGGTCGTTCCTCGGCGCGTGGCGGCGCGCGGCCGTGGTCTTCACGCGCAACACCACCGACTCGATGAACCTGCTCGCGCACGCCGTCCCGGCCGGGACGAGCGTCGTCGTCTTCGAGAGCGAGCACCACGCGTCGCTGCTGCCGTGGAAGCGCGCCGTGCGACTCCCGGCGCCCGCCACCCCGGCCGAGGCGCTGTCGGCCGCCGACCGCGCGCTGCGCGCGTGCCCGATCGGGTCGCGGCTGCTCGTCGTCACCGCCGCGTCCAACGTCACCGGCGAGCTGTGGCCGATCGAGGAGCTCGCGCACGTCGCGCACCGCAACGGCGCCCGCATCGCGGTCGACGCGGCGCAGCTCGTCCCGCACCGCCCCCTGGACATGACCGCGCTCGGCCTCGACTACGTCGCGTTCTCCGGGCACAAGCTGTACGCGCCGTTCGGTGCGGGCGTGCTCGCCGGACGCGCCGACTGGCTGCGCGCCGCCGAGCCCTACCTCAGGGGCGGCGGCGCCAGCGCCTCGGTCGGGGAGACGACCCGGTGGGCGCCCTCCGCCGAGCAGCGGCACGAGGCGGGCTCCCCGAACGTCCTCGGCGCCCTCGCGCTGGCCGCCGCGTGCGAGACGCTGACCCCGGCCTGGGACGACCTGGCCGTCCGGGAGGAGGCGCTGGTGGAACGGCTGCGGTCGGGACTCGCGGCGCTCCCCCACGTCCGGGAGCTGACGCTGTGGGGCGAGCGGGCGCCGCGCGTCGGGATCGTGTCGTTCACCGTGGACGGCTGGAACGCGCGGGACGTGGCGCTTACGCTGTCCGACGAGCATGGCATCGGCGTCCGCGACGGGAAGTTCTGCGCCCACCCCTTCGTCCGGCACCTGCTGGGCGAGGACCGGAGCGCCGTCCGCGCGAGCATCGGCATCGGGACGGAGGAGGAGCACATCGACCGGCTCCTCGCCGCCCTCGCCGCGTTGACTGCGCGCTGACAGCCTCTGACCTGCGAACTCCCGCGCGCAGTCAGATGATTATGCTCTTTGGTCCTGTTCGCCCATGTAGCGTAGGCAGTCGCGCGGGGACGAGCACGCTAGAAACAGGGGGTGGCGACCGTGGCCGACGCGTGGCGACCCACGTCGGAACTGGAGCACCGACTGCAGGAGACCGTACGGGCCGGCGACCAGGAGAGCTACTTCCGCCTCCTCGGGGACGCCGACCTCGTCGTTCCCGTCCCGCCCGACCTGGTGGACGGCGTCCTCGCGGGGGAGGCGCAGCCGTCGTGGCCCACCCAGGAGGAGGACGGCCGGATCCACGTCCTGGCCTACACGTCGGCGGCGGCGATGCGGGCGTGCCTCGGGCCGTCCTACCAGCACTTCATGACGGTGCGGTTCGGCGACATCGCCGAGACCTGGCCGGACGACCGCTGGTTGGCGACCCATCGGACGCTGACCGGGTCGGCGCGGCCGGCCAGGTAGCGGCG